>DASXKY010000110.1:0-35682 GCA_036496555.1 Burkholderiales bacterium
ACCGACGACGAGGCCTACGACCTGTGGACCAAGACGATCGGCGTGCCGAAGGAGCGCGTGGTGCGCATCGGCGACAAGCCCGGCGGTCCGAAGTACCAGTCGGACAACTTCTGGCAAATGGCCGACACCGGCCCCTGCGGCCCGTGCAGCGAGATCTTCTACGACCACGGCCCCGGCATTGCCGGCGGCCCGCCCGGCTCGGCCGACGCCGATGGCGACCGCTACATCGAGATATGGAATCTGGTGTTCATGCAATTCAATCGGGACGAGAAGGGCACGCTCAATCCCCTGCCCAAGCCCTCGGTCGACACCGGCATGGGACTCGAGCGCATCGCGGCGGTGCTGCAGCACGTGCACTCGAACTACGAGATCGACCTGTTCCAGGACCTGATCAAGGCGGCAGCGCGCGAGACCGGAACGAAGGACCTGAAGAACCCTTCGCTCAATGTCATCGCCGACCATATCCGTGCCTGCTCCTTCTTGGTCGTCGATGGCGTGATTCCGGGAAATGAGGGCCGCGGATATGTCTTGAGAAGAATTGTGAGGCGAGCAATTCGGCATGGCTACCAGCTCGGGCAGAAGCAGCCGTTCTTCTACAGGCTGGTCGAAGACCTCGACCGGGCGATGGGCGAAGCCTATCCGGAGCTGCGCAAGGCGAAGGCCAAGGTCGCCGAAGTGCTGAAGGCCGAGGAGGAGAAGTTCGCCGAGACCCTCGAGAACGGCATGAAGCTGTTCGAAATTGGGGCCAGGATCGAGTCGCGCGCGATTAGCTATATCCGCGACCATTTCGTCCACGACTACACGACATTCGAGGGAGATGGTGCGCAGGGGGTTTTTCACAAACCCAATGAAGATGTGCTGGTCCATGTGAGAGAAGCCGGCTCCGTCATGAACATGGATGGACTGGTCAGAGAGATGGTCAGCGAAGTCGAGCGCTATTCCGGCAAGGACGGCAAGCCGGCGCGCATGTACCTCGTGTTCCACGGTGCGAGCGACAAGACGCCCGAAGATCTGCTCGACAAGATCAGCCGCGGCCGCGACTACGATAAGGTCAGGGTGCTGTACTTCAAGGAAACCTCGATTCCGTTCGACGGCCGCACCGCGTTCACGCTCTACGACACGTACGGCTTCCCGTTCGATCTGACACAGGACCTCTGCCGCGAGAAGGGCATCCCGGTCGACGTCTCGGCCTACGACACGGCGATGCAGGAGCAAAGGACGAAGGGGCGCGCGGCGTCCAAATTCTCCATGGCCGCGGGCCTCGAGTACTCGGGCGCCAAGACCGAGTTCCACGGCTATGACATGGTTACGCTCCCCGCGAAGGTGATCGCCCTCTACAAGGAGGGCGCGCAGGTCCAGGCCCTGAAGAGCGGCGACGCCGGCACGGTGGTGCTCGACCGCACGCCGTTCTATGCCGAGTCCGGCGGCCAGGTCGGCGACCGCGGCGCGCTGGTCGGCTCGGGCGGCACCTTCGAGGTCGCGGACACGCAGAAGATCCAGGCGGAGGTGCACGGCCACCAGGGCACGCTCAAGACCGGCACGCTCAAGGTCGGCGACAAGGTCGAAGCGAAGGTGGACATGGCGCTGCGCAGCGCCACCATGCGCAACCACTCGGTGACGCACCTCATGCACAAGGCGCTGCGCGAGGTCCTCGGCGCGCACGTGCAGCAGAAGGGCTCGCTGGTCGACGAGAGCAAGACCCGCTTCGACTTCTCGCACGACAAGCCGATGACGGAGCCGCAGATCCGCGAGGTCGAGCAGCGCGTCAACGCGGAGATCATGCAGAACACCCCGACGCGCGCCCAGGTCATGCCGATCGAGCAGGCCAAGAAATCGGGCGCGATGATGCTGTTCGGCGAGAAGTACGGCGACGAAGTGAGGGTGCTCGAGATCGGCACCTCGCGCGAGTTCTGCGGCGGCACGCACGTCGCCCGCACCGGCGACATCGGCGTCTTCAGGCTCTACTCGGAAGGCGGCGTCGCCGCGGGCATCCGCCGCGTCGAAGCGACGACGGGCGAGCACGCGCTGGCCATGATCAACGACCAGCTCCAGGAATTCCAGGAGGTGGCGAAGGAGCTCCGCGCGCAGCCCGGTCCGGGGATGGTCGAGAAGGCGGTGAAGGGCTTGATCGAGGAAAAGAAGGCTCTCGAGAAAGAGCTGGCCAAAGCGCGGTCAAAGCTGGCGATGGGGCAAGGTCAGGATTTGGCATCGCAGGCGATCGACGTGAAGGGCGCGAAGGTGCTGGTGGCGACGCTCGACGGCGCCGATGCGAAGACGCTGCGCGATACGATGGACAAGCTGAAGGACCGCCTGAAGTCGGCGGCGATCGTGCTCGGCGCAGTGAACGACGGCAAGGTCTCCCTCATCGCGGGCGTCACCAGCGACCTCACCGCCAAGGTGAAGGCGGGCGAGCTGGTCAACTTTGTCGCCCAGCAGGTCGGCGGCAAGGGCGGCGGCCGGCCCGACATGGCGCAGGCCGGCGGCACCGAGCCGGGCAACCTGCCGACGGCGCTAGAGTCCGTGAAGTCCTGGGTCGAGGAAAGAGTCTAAAACCCGATTCGCTGCTTGCGGGCGCGCGGGTCCTGGATGTCGTCCGGGCTCACTTGCGTCCTGCCGGCGAGCTTGGCCGTGCCGAACGCGCCGTGGATCGCGCGGCGCATCTCGCGCGGCGGCAGCGAGGCGAGTTTCTCCAGCGCGGCGCCCGAGAGCTGCTCGGGAAACGGCTTGCCCCAGTCGTGGGAAGCGCGGATCTCGCGGTAAATGATGCCGGCGATGCGCGCGGCGCCCTCGGCGTCCGGGGCGTCGATCTCGTAGACCGAAAGGCGGCTGAGCAGCGGGTCGGGAATGCGCGCGGGATCGTTTGCCGTGGCGAGCCAGAGCGCGCCCGACGCATCGATCGGCAATTCTACGAACTCATCGACAAATCGGGTGGCGGTCTCCACCTCCAGCAACTCGTAGAGCGCGCCGAGCGGGTCGTACTGACCGTCGCCGCTCGCCTTGTCGATCTCGTCGACCACGATCACCGGGTTGGCGTAGTCGCCGTTCAGGAAGGTGTCGAACACCTTGCCCGGTTTCGCGTTCTTCCACTGCGAGGAGGCGCCGGAGAGCACCCAGCCGGCGGTGAGCGAGCTCATTGGGACAAAGCCAAAGCCGGTGCCCAGCAGTTGCGCGATTTTCCGCGCGAAGTGGGTCTTGCCGATGCCCGGCTCGCCGAGCAGCAGCATCGGCGGCAGCTCGATCGAGTCGTTGGTGCCGATGCACAGCGCGATGTGCTTGCGGATGTCCTCCAGCACCTCGGCGAAGTTGGGCAGCTCGTCGAGCAGCGCGTCGATCTCGGGCAGCGCGGAGGGCTTGACGGTGAAGCGCTGGCCGCCGAGGCGCAGCATCTTCTCGTAGAGCGCGCGGAGCGCCTCGTTGGCGCCCGGCGGCAACTCGTGCAGGGCCCGCTCGACCCGAGGGACGTCGTAGACGTCCTTGAACCCTGCGATCGGAATTGCGACGGTCTCCGTCATGATTCACCGCCTTCCGTTGTTGTTCGGTGCGAAAACGCTAGCACGCGTCCTCCCGCGGCGCAATTTTGCTCGCCTGGCAGTCGATGCCGCGGAGTGCCAATCGGGTACAGTGGCCCCTCATGAAACCTTCAACGCCGGCCTCGCATGAAAAGTTGACTCCGGAATACTTCCGGAAGTTCGGCGCCGGGCACCTGCCTGGTCTGGTCGGAGTGGAAATCCTCACGGTAACTGCCGAAGGGGTGGAGAGCCGGATGGCGGTGCGCCGCGAAGTGATGGCGCCGAACGGCTTCCTGCACGCCGCGTCGGTGGTGGCGCTCGCCGACACGAGCTGCGGCTACGGCTGCGTGGCGGCGCTGCCCGAAGGGGCGCGCGGCTTCACCACCATCGAGCTGAAGGCCAACTTCATGGGCACGGCGCGCGAAGGCGTCATCCGCTGCCGCGCCAAGCCGGCGCACCTAGGCCGCACCACCCAGGTCTGGGACGCGGTGGTGTGGGACGAGGGGCGCGCCGAGGGGGCGGACCGGCCGATCGCGCTGTTCCGCTGCACGCAGATGGTTTTGTGGCAGAATCCGAAGCCATGACGCGCCGGTTGTTCGGCTTTTTCTTCTACTTCCCCTGCCATCTGGCGGAAGGGACCGGCTAAGCTCAGCCCAGCAAAAGGATCCCGAAAAAACCGCCAGCCGAAAGCCTGGCGGTTTTTTTTCGTACCTACGAGGCCAACCATGACCATCATCCCGCCGATCGACGACAAGACCTCCCTCACCGACGACGAGCGCATCGAGAACGTCGTGCCGCTGCCGCCACCGGAGCACCTGATCCGCTTCTTCCCGATCCAGGGCACGCCGGTCGAGGTCTTGGTGACGGAGACGCGGCGCAAAGTGCGCCAGATCCTGCAGGGCAAGTCAGACCGGCTGCTGGTGATCATCGGGCCCTGCTCGATCCACGATCCGGCGGCGGCGCTCGCCTACGCCGAGAAGCTGCTGCAGGAGAGGAAGAAGCACCAGGACGACCTTGAAGTCGTGATGCGCGTGTACTTCGAGAAGCCGCGCACCACGGTCGGCTGGAAGGGCCTCATCAACGATCCGTACCTGAACGGCAGCTTCCGCATCAACGAGGGCCTGCGCGTGGCGCGCGACGTGCTGGTGCGCATCAACCAGGCCGGCGTGCCGGCCGGCTGCGAGTTCCTCGATACGATCTCGCCGCAGTACATCGGCGACCTCGTTTCGTGGGGCGCGATCGGCGCGCGCACCACCGAGAGCCAGGTGCACCGCGAGCTCGCCTCGGGCCTGTCGGCGCCGGTCGGCTTCAAGAACGGCACCGACGGCAACGTGAAGATCGCCGTCGACGCGCTGCTCGCCGCGCGCCAGGCGCACCATTTCCTCTCCGTGCACAAGAGCGGCCAGGTGGCGATCGTCGAGACGCGGGGCAACGACGACTGCCACATCATCCTGCGCGGCGGCAAGGCGCCCAACTACGACGCGGCGAGCGTGGCCGCGGCCTGCGGCGAGCTCGCCAAGGCGAAACTCGCCGAGCGGCTGATGATCGACTGCTCGCACGCCAACGCCGCGAAGGACTTCCAGCGCCAGGCCGAGGTGGCGCGCGACATCGGCGCGCAGCTCGCCGCGGGCGAGCGGCGCATCGTCGGCGTGATGGTGGAGTCGAACCTGGTCGAGGGCCGCCAGGACCTCGAGGCCGGCAAGCCGCTGCGCTTCGGGCAGAGCATCACCGACGGCTGCCTGGGCTGGGAAGCCTCCGCCGCGCTGCTGCAGGGCCTCGCCGAGGCGGTGCGCAAGCGGCGCGGGCGCAAATAGCCCTAAGGCGGCCCGTGCGGGCATAATCCGCCCCATGGCCGTCCCCCCGCAGCAGCTCGCGCACCTCGAGCACCTCGGCGATGCGACGCGTTTCTCGCAGCAGATCCACGCGCTCATCCCGAAGTGCTCGCTGCTCGAGAACTTCTCGCCCGCGGAAGTGCGCCTGCTCGCCCACTTCATGGACGTGTACCGCGCCCGGCCGGCGACGGAGATCATCCGCGAGGGCGACGGCGGCGACTTCATGCTGATGGTGGTCGAGGGCAAGGTCGAGGTGCTCAAGCGCGACCGCTGGAACACGCCGCAGCTCCTCGCGGAGGTCGAGCCGGGAAAGACGCTTGGCGAGATGTCGATGATCGACGGCGAGGCGCGCTTCGCCACCTGCGTCGCCGCCGAGCTGCCGGTGCTGATCGCGGTGCTCGACCGCGAGAGCCTGGCGCGCATCATCGTCGAGCAGCCGCTGCTCGGCGCGAAGATCCTGATGGAGCTGGTCCTCATGCTGTCGCAGCGCCTGCGCGCCACCAGCCAGAAGCTGCTCGGCCTGCTCGACGAGCAGTCGCAGAAAGCGGTGAGCGCGCTCTGAAGAGCCGGCTCGCCGTCGCCGCGGCGGTCGCGCTTGTCATCGCCGCGTTCTTCGCCTTCGGCGGGCCGCGCTATCTGGGTCTCGAGGCCGTCAAGGCGCAGCAGGCCGCGCTGCAGGACTGGTACCAGTCGCATCCCTGGCTGGGCGCGCTCGCCTACTTCGTAGCGTACATCGCCATGACCGGGCTTTCGATCCCGGGCGCGACGGTGCTCACGCTCGTTGGCGGCGCGATCTTCGGGCTGCTGTGGGGCACCGTGCTCGTGTCGTTTGCCTCGTCGGTCGGCGCCACGCTCGCGTTCCTGCTCAGCCGCTTCGTGCTGCGCGATTGGGTGCAGAAGCGCTTCGGCGCGCAGCTGCGGCGCATCAACGAGGGCATCAAGCGCGAGGGCGCCTTCTACCTCTTCACGCTGCGGATCATTCCGGCGGTGCCTTACTTCGCCATCAATCTCGCGATGGGCGTGACACCGATCCGCGCTTGGACGTTCTACTGGGTGAGCCAGATCGGCATGCTCGGCGCGACCCTCGTCTACGTGAACGCCGGCACGCAGCTCGCCTCGATCTCCTCGCCCTCGGGCATCCTTTCGCCGCAGGTGGCCGGGGCGCTGGTGCTGCTCGGCTTCTTTCCGCTGATCGCGAAAAGGGTGGTGCAGGCGTGGCAGGCGAGGCAGGTTTATGCGCGCTGGCCCAGGCCGCGCAAGTTCGACCGCAACCTGATCGTGATCGGCGCCGGGTCGGCGGGCCTGGTCGCGGCGTACATCGCTGCCGCCGTGCGCGCAAAGGTGACGCTGATCGAGAAGCACCGCATGGGCGGCGACTGCCTCAACACCGGCTGCGTGCCTTCCAAGGCCTTGCTGAAATCGGCGCGCGTTTTTTTCGACATAAAGAATTCATCCAGGTATGGAATCAGGCAGGCAACCGCCGAATTCGACTTCGCCGACGTGATGGAGCGCGTCCAGCGAGTGGTCAGGACGGTCGAGCCGCACGATTCGGTCGAGCGCTACACGTCGCTCGGCGTCGAGTGCATCCAGGGCGAGGCGAAGGTCAGCTCGCCCTGGGGCGTGGAAGTGGCCGGGCGCACGCTCACCACCCGCGCCATCGTCATCGCCGCCGGCGCGCGCCCGCTGGTGCCGCCGATTCCCGGCATCGAGAACATCCGCGTGCTCACTTCAGACAACCTGTGGGACCTGCGCGCGCTGCCGCGGCGCCTGGTGGTGCTCGGCGGCGGCCCGATCGGCTGCGAACTGGCGCAGGCGTTCGCTCGCTTCGGCTCGCAGGTGACGCAGGTGGAGATGCTGCCGCGGTTGCTCGCGCGCGAGGACCCCGAAGCCTCGGCGCTGATCGAAGCGCGCTGGCGAGACGAGGGAATCGACGTGCGCACGGCGCACCGTGCGGTGCGCTTCGAAGGCAAGACGCTGGTCTGCGAGAGCGCCGGCCGCGAGTCGCGCATCGAGTTCGACGAGCTGCTGTGCGCCGTCGGTCGCGCCGCCAACGTCGCCGGCTACGGGCTCGAAGAGCTCGGCATTCCGCTCACGCCCGCGCGCACGCTTCAGACCAACGAGTACCTGCAGTGCCTGTATCCGAACATCTACGCCTGCGGCGACGTGGCAGGCCCCTACCAGTTCACGCATACCGCGGCGCACCAGGCGTGGTATGCCTCGGTCAACGCGCTGTTCGGCCGCTTCCGCAAGTTCCGCGCGGACTACTCGGTGATTCCGTGGGCCACTTTCACCGATCCGGAAGTCGCCCGCGTTGGATTGAGCGAGGCCGAGGCGAAGGAACGCGGTATCGCCTGCGAGGTCGCGCGCTACGACCTCGCCGATCTCGATCGCGCCATCGCCGAAGAGGCGGCGCGCGGCTTCATCAAGGTGCTGACCGTTCCCGGGAAGGACCGCATCCTCGGCGTCACCATTGTCGGCGAGCACGCGGGCGAGCTGATCGCGGAGTTCGTCGCGGCGATGAAGCACCGCATCGGCCTCAACAAAATCCTCGGCACCATCCACGTCTACCCGACGCTCGCCGAAGCGAACAAGTACGCCGCCGGCGTCTGGAAGAAGGCCCACGCGCCGCAAGGCCTGCTGCGAAAGGTCGAGCGATTCCACGCCTGGATGCGCGGCTGAGCATCGTCGTGCCGGTGCTGGACGAGGCGACCGGCATCGTCGCCGCGCTCGAGGCGCTCGCGCCGCTGCGCCGCGCCGGCCACGAGGTGATCGTCGCCGACGGCGGCAGCGGCGACGGCACTCCCGAGCTCGCGCGGCCGCTGTGCGACCGGCTCTTGGTTGCGTCGCGCGGCCGCGCTGCGCAGATGAACGCGGGTGCGCGAATGGCGACCGGAGAGGTGCTGGTGTTCCTGCATGCGGACACCTGTTGCCCTCCGGGCGCTCCAGAAGCGATCTCACGAGCAATGAAAACCAATCTGTGGGGAAGGTTCGACGTCGAGATCGAAGGAACGCATCCTCTCCTGAAGATCGTCGCCTGGTCGATGAACCTGCGCTCGCGCCTGACCGGTATCGCCACCGGCGACCAGGCCATCTTCGTGCGGCGCAATGCGTTCGTCGGCTTTCCGGAAATTCCGCTGATGGAGGACGTGGCATTCAGTCGTGCGATGAAGCGGCGCGGCGCGGCGCCCGCGTGCCTGCGCGAGCGCGCGCGCACCTCGGGCCGGCGCTGGGAGTCGCGCGGCGTGCTGCGCACCGTGCTGCTGATGTGGCGGCTGCGCCTCGCCTATGCGCTCGGCGCGGACCCGGCGCGCCTAGCGGAAAAATACCGGTGAGCGTACGCCGATGGTGAAGATTCCGGTCCTCGTCTTTTCACGCGCGCCGGTGCCGGGGCGCGTGAAGACGCGGCTGGCGGCGCGGCTCGGCGCCTGGCGCGCCGCGCGGCTCCACCTGCGGCTCACCCGCCTTGCTCTGCGCACCGCGCGCGCGGCGGCGTGCGGCCCGGTCGAACTGCACGTGACGGCGCACCACCATGCCTTCCCGCGCAACGAAAAGAAATTCCTGCAGCGGGGAAATAACCTCGGCGAGCGGATGTACCGTGCGCTGCACCGCCACAAAACGGCGATCCTGATCGGCTCCGACTGCCCCGCGCTGCGCGCCGCCGACATACGCGCCGCGGCACGGCGTTTGCGCGCGGGCTACCGCGTGGTGCTCGCGCCCGCCGAAGATGGAGGCTACGCCCTGATCGCCGCGCGCTGTCCGCCGCGGGCACTCTTCGAGGACATCGCCTGGGGCGGCCCCGAGGTTTTCGCGGAGACGTTGCGACGGTTGCGGGGATTGCGCTGGAGCTCGCTGCGCACGATTTGGGACGTCGACCGCCCCGAGGACCTCGAGCGGTTGCGCGCGCTCCTTTTTGCACGCCGATACTGACATTTCGCGAAAGGCTGCCCGTGGGACGCGTGCTACACTTTGCCGCGCTAGCAGGAGGAGGAGATCATAGTGAAAATCAAAAGTCCTAAGGACTTCTGGTCCGGGGTGATGTTTGCCGGCTTCGGACTATTCTTCTTGGTTTGGGCGGTCACGCACTACCAGATGGGTACTGCGGTGCGCATGGGCCCGGCCTACTTCCCGGCAGTGCTCGGCGGCATGCTCGCCGTGTTGGGCGGGATAATTCTTTTCGGTTCGCTCGCCACGCAAGGCCCGGCGATGCCGCCCTTCCACCTCCGGCCGGTGTTCTTCATCTCGCTCGGCGTCGTTCTGTACGGCTACCTGATGAAGCCGCTCGGGCTGATGCTTGCGACGGGCGCGCTGGTCTATGTGTGCGCGTTCGGCGGCCATGAGTTCCGGTGGAAGGAAGTAACGATCCTCTACGTCATCCTCGCTGCATTCTCCTGGCTGGTGTTCGTGAAGGGCCTCGCGCTGCCCTTCCCGATGTGGCCGGCGTACTTCGAATAGCCGGGGCCGCCATGGACATCTTCCACAACCTCATCATCGGCTTCACGGTCGCGGCGAGCCCGATCAACGTCCTTTACTGCTTTATCGGCGTGATGCTCGGCACGCTGATCGGCGTGCTGCCTGGCATCGGCCCGGTGGCGACGATCGCGATGCTCCTGCCGATCACCTTCAACCTGAACCCGATTGCCGCGCTGATCATGCTCGCCGGCATCTACTACGGCGCGCAGTACGGCGGCTCGACCACCGCGATCCTGGTCAACATTCCGGGCGAGTCGTCCTCGGTGGTGACCTGCCTCGACGGCTACCAGATGGCGCGGCAAGGCCGTGCCGGACCGGCGCTCGCCATCGCGGCGATCGGCTCGTTCTTCGCCGGCTGCGTGGCGACGCTCGCCATTGCGGTGGCGGCGCCGCCGCTTGCCGAGGTCGCGCTCAAGTTCGGCCCGTCCGAGTATTTCTCGCTGATGGTGTTCGGCCTGGTCGCGGCGACGGTGCTCGCGCACGGCTCGCTCGCCAAGGCGATCGCGATGGTGGTGTGGGGACTGCTGCTTGGCATCATCGGCACCGACGTCAACTCGGGCGTGCTGCGCTTTACCTTCGACATCCCCGAGCTCTCCGACGGCATCGGCTTCGTGATCGTCGCCATGGGCATGTTCGGCACCGCGGAGATCATCGGCAACCTGGAGCTCAAGGACAAGCGCGAGATCTTCACCTCCAAGGTGACACACCTCTATCCGACCAAGCAGGACTTGAAGGACTCCTGGGGCGCGATCCTGCGCGGCACCGCGCTCGGCTCGGCCCTCGGCATTCTGCCCGGCGGCGGCGCGCTGCTCGCCTCCTTCGGCGCCTATACGCTGGAGAAGAAGGTCTCCAAGCATCCGGAGAGGTTCGGCAAGGGCGCCATCCAGGGCGTCGCCGGTCCGGAGTCGGCCAACAACGCCGGCGCGCAGACCTCGTTCATCCCGATGCTCACGCTCGGCATCCCGAGCAACGCGGTGATGGCGCTGATGATCGGCGCGCTGATGATCCAGGGCATCGCGCCCGGCCCGCAGGTGATGAACGAGAAGCCGGAGCTGTTCTGGGGGCTGATCGCCTCGATGTGGATCGGCAACCTGATGCTGGTGGTGCTCAACCTGCCGATGATCGGCATGTGGGTCAAGCTGCTCACGGTGCCTTACCGTTTCCTGTTCCCGTCGATCATGGTGTTCATGGCGATCGGCGTGTTCAGCCTGTCGAACAACCCGTTCGACGTGCTGATCATGGGCGTGTTCGGCGTGCTGGGCTACATCTGCGCGAAGCTCGAGTGCGAGCCGGCGCCGATGATCCTCGGCTTCATCCTCGGACCGCTGATGGAGGAGAACCTGCGGCGCGCGATGCTGCTCTCGCGTGGCGACCCGTTCGTGTTCATCAGCCCGTCGAAGCCGATCAGCCTGGGCTTCCTGATCGCCTCGGCGATCCTGCTGACGATCGTCGCGCTGCCCGCGATCCGCGCCAAGCGCGACGAGGCCTTCGCCGAAGAGGGCGGCTAGAGCGCAGCCACCGTTTGCACCTCGATCAGGAACTGCTCCTGGACGAGGCGGTCGATGATGAGCAGCGTGTTCGGCGGATACTTGCCGTCGGCGAACATCTTGGGGTAGTTCTGTTCGCGCCAGCGGTAGAACTTCGCGATGTCCTGCGAGTGCACCAGGTAGGTGGTGAACTGCGCCACGTTGCGCCAGCCCGCGCCCGCTGATTTCAGCGCCTGCTCGATCTGCGAATAGACCGCGGCGCATTGCGCCTCGAAGGAGTCCCCCGGCGCCAGCATGCCCGCGATGTACAAGGTCTCGGCGTTCTTGACGCGCGCGACGTGCGAGTAGGGCCCGACGGGCTTGCCCAGCGCGTCGACGTTATAGATCTTGATGTCTGCCATAGGCCGCTATTTTGCGGCCTTCTTCGCTCGCGCGGCTAGCTGGGCTTTCACCGTCGCCAGCAGCTCGGCGCGGCGGATCGGCTTGACGTGGTAGGCGTTGGCGCCCGAGGTCATGCACTGGTCGATCACCTTCGGGTCGCTGACGATGGAGACGACGATGATCGGCGTGCCCCGGTTGGCGGACGCGGCGCGGATCGACTGCAGCACGCCGAGGCCGCCGATGCCCGGCATCATCAGGTCGAGCAGGATGGCGTCGTACTCGTTCACGCCGGCGAGGCGCAGCGCCTGCTCGCAGGTGCCGGCGAGCTGCGGCTCTGCGCGCAGGTCCTGCGCCATCAGGCGCGCGAGCAACAGCCGGGTCGACTCTTCGTCATCAACGACGAGGATGCGATGGCGGCGCGGCATGCGGTCTTCGCGGAGCATGGGCGATAGTGTGCTTGCCCGCTGCGGCGCCTGACGCCTGCCTGACCAATTTTTACCAATATTTGACGCAGGGCCCGGAGTAGAGCACCGGCCCGGTGGGCGCGCCGGTGCGCGAGCCGCCGCGCGGCTCGAGGCTGACGGCGAGAAGCGGTACGTCGCGCAGCGTGGCGTCGGCCGGTCCTGCGAGCTTCAGCGTGGCGTGCTCCGCCTCGACCAGGCCGAGCGAGCGCGGCCCGCCCTTCGCCGGGACGGCCCACAGCTCGAGGCTGCGGTCGGACGCCAGGATAGCTTTGTCGAGCGCGCGCACCGAGAGCCGCGCGCCCCGGCGCTCTGCCGTCGCCACCAGCACCGGCCGCTGGGTCTTCGGATCGCTCAGCACCGCAATGTACGCGGCCGGTACACCCTCGACGATCGGCTCGGCAGGCTTCTCCGCCGGCAACAAGGCCACCGCCGCGACCAGCGCGGCGGTGGCGCCGCTCGCGAGCAGGCCGAGGCCGCGCCAGAAGGCGACGCGGTCCCACCAGCCCGGCGCCGGGGCGGCGCCGAGCCGCGCCTCGATCCCGCGCCATACGCGCGCCGGGGCGCGCACCGGACGCACCGCCTCACAGAGCGGCGCGAGGCGGCTTTCCCACTCGGCCACCGCGCGCGCGAGCGCCGCGTCCTCGCGCATCCAGGCGCGCAGGCGGTCGCGCGCCCGCCCGCGCAGCGTGCCGAGCGCGTATTCGGCGGCGAGCCGCTCGCGCAGCTCAGGCTTGTTCTTGCAGTTCAAGGCAGCTCTTCAGCCGCAGCAGGCCGCGGCGCACCCAGGTCTTCACCGTGCCGAGCGGCTGGCGCAGGTGGCTCGCCAGCTCGGCATGGGAAAGCCCGTCGTAGAAGGCGAGGGCGATCGCCTGCCGCTGGCGCGCGTCGAGCTCGGCCAGGCAGCGCGTCACCGCACTGGCGCTCTTCGCCCGTTCGAGCTCGGCGAGAGGGCCGGGGTCTTCGCTCTCCGCCGCTTCGGTGAGCGCGCCGTCCTCGTCGGCGAGCTCGAGGCGCGGCCGCCGCAGCCAGTCCAGGCAGCGGTTGCGGACGATGCTGGTCATCCAGGTCATCGGCGCAGCGAGGGCCGGCCGGTAGTCCGGCGCATGGGTCCAGACGCTCACGTAGCACTCCTGCAGCACTTCCTCGGCCCAGTCTTCACGCCTCAATATACGGAGCGCGACGCCATGTAGTTTCGCCGAGGTGGCACGGTAGAGCCTCTCGAAGGCGGCCCGGTCGCGGCGGGCGCAGGCGGCCAGCCACTCCGCCAGCGGCGCCGCCCGGGGGTCCGCCGCGTTCACCGCTTCTTGCGCTCGTGGCGCCACTGCACGTCGCCGCCGCCGGCGTGCCGGTTGAGGACCCGGCCGGCGACGAACAGCAGGTCGGAGAGGCGGTTCAGGTAGCGCCGCGCCTCGTTGCTCACGGCTTCCTCGCGCCCCAACGACACCACGCTGCGCTCGGCGCGCCGGCAGACGGCGCGGGCGAGGTGCGCCGCGGCCGCTGCCCGCGAGCCGCCGGGCAGGATGAACTCCTTCAGCGCGGGCAGGTCCGCGTTCCAGGACTCGAGGGTGCGCTCGAGGCGCGTCACCTGCTCCTCGCGCAGCATGCGGTGGCCGGGGATGCTCAGCTCGCCGCCGAGGTCGAAGAGGTCGTGCTGCGCCTCGAGCAGCGCTTCGCGCGCCGCCTCGGGCAGCTCCTCTGCGAGCACCAGCCCGAGCGCTGAATTGAGCTCGTCCACGTCGCCGAGCGCCTGCACGCGCGCGCTGTCCTTCGACACGCGCGCGCCGTCGCCGAGCCCGGTCTCGCCGGCGTCGCCGGTGCGAGTGGTGATCTTCGACAGGCGGTGCGCCATCGCTATTACGGATTCTGCCTTTTTTTCACTTCGCTTTCGAAGCTGCCCCGCGCCAGCCTCGTGCGCACACGCTCGCCGTCGCCTAGCGATGCCACGTCGCGCAGCACCTCGCCGCGCGCGTTGCTCGTGATGCTGTAGCCGCGCTCGAGCACCGCTGCGGGGTCGAGCGAGCGCAGCGCACCGAGCGCCCCGGCGAGCTTCGCCTCGCAGCCCTTCACGTGCTGCAGGAAGGAGAAGCCCAGCCGCGCCGCGAGCTGCCGCACCAGTCCCTGATACGAGCGAAGGCGCTCCGCTGGATGCACCAGCCGCCGCGCCCACCCGTCGGTTGCCTGCGCGGCGTACTGCAGCCGGCGGCGCATCTCGCGCGACACGCAGCGCGCGCATTCGGCCACGCGCCCGAGCAGCTCGGCGCGCGAGGGGCTCGCCAGCTCGGCGGCCGCGGTCGGCGTCGGCGCGCGCCGGTCGGCGGCGAAGTCGGCGATGGTGAAGTCGGTCTCGTGGCCGACGCCGACCACGACCGGGATCGGGCAGGCGCGAATGGCGCGCGCCAGCGCCTCCTCGTTGAACTGCCAGAGGTCTTCCATCGAGCCGCCGCCGCGTACGAGCAGCAGCACGTCGCACTCGGCGCGCTCCCCCGCCCGGCGCAGCCGGGCGGCGAGCCGGTCCGCCGCGCCGGTCCCCTGGACGGGGGCCGGATAGACGATCACCGGGATTGCCGGGTTGCGGCGCGCGAGCGTGGTGAGCACGTCGCGCAGCGCGGCGGCGGCAAGCGAGGTGACCACGCCGATCGCGCGCGGGTGCGCCGGCAGGTCGCGCTTCAGGGCGGCATCGAAGAGACCCTCGCCCTCGAGCTTCTCCTTCAGCCGCAGGAAGCGCTCGAAGAGCGGGCCGACGCCGCCGCGGCGCAGCCCTTCGACGGTGAGCTGGAAGCGTCCGCGCGGCTCGTACAGCGTGACCAGCGCGCGCGCCTCGACCTGCATGCCGTCGCGCGGCTCCCAGTCGAGCGCGCCGGCGCGGCTGCGGAACATCACGCAGTCGACCTGGGCGTTGCCGTCTTTCAGCGTGAAGTACCAATGGCCCGAAGGCGCTCGCGACAGGTTGGAGAGCTCGCCGCGCACCCAGAGCAGCGGAAAGCGCCGCTCGAGCGTGTCGCGCACGCTGCGCAGCAGCTCCGAGACGCTGACGGCCGGGCTCGCCTGCTCCATGTGCCGGCGAGCATACCCCGGCGGGCGCCCCATTTACCCTCTACAGCGCACCACTACAGGGCCACTTTTTAGCCCCCGGACGCGCTCCAGAACCCCTTTTTTTTGGACTTGGCGTCAAGGGAGACACACCGACTAATCCACACGGTCGGGCGAACGACGCCGGAGGCCGACCAAATCGCGCGCGGACGCCGATTCTTACCGCCAAGCTTTTGTTTGCCTTGGGGAAACAGGTGCTCAAAATTTGATCGTAACCGTCTCGGGACCGTTTGCAAGTGGCTTGGGACGCACTATTCAGTCGTTATCCACAAACTTATCCCCAGATTTTTGTGGATATCGCAGATCGCACTACAGCGCGCCGTTGTTCTACGGCATCGAGGCGCGCCTTGGTGCGCCGCGGAAACTTGCAGCAGCGTGATGGTTTGGCTTAGAGTCCCCGCCGGCTTGCACGAAAAACATAAGGCATAACGAGTTGTTCAACATCATCCGGGAGGCGGGCTGGCCGATCTACTTCCTCCTGCTCGCCTCGGTCATTGCGCTGGCGCTGATCATCGAGCGCTTCCTCTCGCTCCGCGAGGACAAGATCCTGCCGCCGCTGCTCCTCGAGGAGGCGATCGGCGTCTACCAGCGCCAGGGCGTCTCCGACGACATGCTCGACAAGCTGGCGAAGGACTCGCCGCTCGGTGCGGTGCTCGCCGCCGGCCTGCGCAACCACCGCAGCTCGCGCTACGTCATGAAAGAGGCGATCGACGAGGCCGGCCGCCACGCGGCGCACGAGCTCGAGCGCTTCCTCACCACCCTCGGCACCATCGCCACCGCGGCGCCGCTGCTCGGCCTGTTCGGCACGGTGGTCGGCATGATCGTCATCTTCGCCTCGCAGTCGCCGACGGGCACCGACCCGCGCGAGCTGGCGCACGGCATCTCGATCGCGCTCTACAACACCGCCTTCGGCATCGGCATCTCGGTGCCGTCGCTCATCTTCTACCGGCACTTCAGGAACAAGGTCGACGGGCTGGTGGTGGAGATGGAGCAGCGCGCCGCCAAGCTGATCGACATCGTGCACGGCGAGCGCATGGATTTCCAGCCGCCGCCGCAGCGCGCCTAGCGTGAACTTCCAGCGCGGCCGCGAAAAGGAGCCGCTCGAGATCAACCTCGTGCCGCTCATCGACGTGATGATGGTGATCCTGATCTTCCTCATGATCACCACCACCTACTCGAAGTACACCGAGCTGCAGATCAACCTGCCGACCGCCGATGCCGCCAGGCAGCTCGAGCGCGTCAACGAGGTCACGGTGCTGGTGAGCGCGCAGGGCCAGTACGTGGTCAACCGCGCTCCGGTCGCGTACCGCTCGATCGAGCAGTTGGCCGACGAGCTCAAGCGCGCTGCCGGCGGCATGAAGGAGCCGGTGGTAGTGATCAGCGCCGACGCCGTCGCCACGCACCAGGCCGTGGTGCGGGTCATGGAAGCGTCCCGCCAGGCCGGCCTGTCGCAGATCACCTTCACCACGCAGGCCGCCAAGTAGCCGTGGGCTTCTGGTACCGCCGCGGCGCCATCGCCTGGCTGCTGTGGCCGGTGAGCCTGATTTTTTGTATTCTGGTTTTAACAAGAAGATTTCTCTATTGGACTCGGGTGCTGAAGAGCACTCATCCCGGCATTCCGGTGATCATCGTCGGCAACATCACGGTGGGCGGCAGCGGCAAGACGCCGCTCGTTCTCTGGATCGCCGAGTTCCTGGCGGCGAAGGGCTGGTCGCCGGCCATCGTCTCGCGCGGGTACAGGAGAAATGCGGGTGGCCATGCCGAGACGCCGCGCGCAGCGACGGTCGCTTCGGATCCGGCAGAAGTCGGTGACGAGCCAATCCTGCTCGCACGCCGCAGCGGCTGCCCGGTATGGGTCGGCGCCGACCGCGTGCAGACCATCGCCGCGCTGCGCGCAGCGAATCCGCGCGCCGACGTGGTCATCCTCGACGACGGGCTGCAGCACTATGCCCTGCGCCGCGACCTCGAGATCGCGGTGCTCGACGCGCGCGGGATTGGCAACGGCTTCCTGCTCCCCGCGGGGCCGCTGCGTGAGCCGGCGCGGCGCCTCGCGACGATGGACTGCGTGATCGTCAACGGTTTCCGGCGCGAAAGCGCCTTCTCGATGGCCCTCGAGGGCGAGGTGGCGCACCGCATGACCGACGCGCGCGATCGGCAGCCGCTGAAGGCATTCGCCGGCCACAGCGTGCACGCGGTCGCGGCCATCGGCGATCCGCAGCGCTTTTTCGCGCACCTTGCTGCGGCCGGAATCAAGGTGCAGCCCCACCCGTTTCCCGATCACCACCCGTTCACGCCGCAGGACCTCGACTTTGGCGACGAGCGTCCGGTGCTGATGACCGAAAAGGACGCGGTAAAATTGCGCCACGCCGCCCGTCCAGGGTGGTGGGTCCTGCCGGTCACCGCGCGGCCCGATACCGCGTTCGGCGGCTGGCTGCTGGGGAAAACCGATGAGTGGCGTCGATCCAAGGTTGCTTGAGATCCTGGTCTGCCCCTTGTGCAAGGGGAAGCTGGTCTATCGCAAGGAAGCCGCAGAGCTGATCTGCAAACCCGACCGCCTTGCCTACCCGGTGAAGGACGGCATTCCGGTGATGCTCGAAGAGGAAGCGCGCAAGCTCGCGCCCGAAGAAGAAGTAGCGTGAGCGCGCGCAGCGGGCCGTTCCACGTCGTCATTCCGGCGCGCTACGCGTCGACCCGATTCCCGGGCAAGCCGCTCGCCGACCTCGCCGGCAAGCCGATGGTGGTGCGGGTGTGCGAGCGCGCGGCGAAGAGCGGCGCGGCCTCGGTGCACGTGGCGACCGACGACGAGCGCATCGCCGCCGCCGTCCGCGCCGCCGGACACTCCGCTCTCATGACGCGCGCCGACCATGCCTCGGGCACCGATCGCCTGGCCGAAGCGGCGAAGAAGCTCAAGCTGAAGGATGGCGCGATCGTGGTCAACGTGCAGGGCGATGAGCCCCTGATTCCGCCCCGGCTGATCGGCCTGGTGGCGAAGCTGCTGGCAAAAAGGAAGGACGCCGTGGTATCGACGGCCTGCCACTCCCTGCACGACGGCTTCGACAATCCGAACATCGTCAAAGTGGTGCTTGACCACGAGGGCTACGCCCTCTATTTCTCTCGCTCGAGGATTCCGCATCCGCGCGAGGGCGACGGGATCTGCTACCGCCACGCCGGCATCTACGGCTATCGCGTGGGATTCCTGAAGCGCTTTTCCAGGCTGAAGATGGCGCCGCTCGAAAAAACCGAAGCGCTGGAGCAGCTGCGCGTCCTGTGGCACGGTTTCCGCATTGCGGTAGCGGTCAGCGAAACCGAGATTCCGCCCGGCGTGGACACGCCTCAGGACCTGGAAGCCGTGCGTAAAATGCTTTCATGAAGCTGATACTGCTGGGGCCGCCCGGGGCGGGCAAGGGCACGCAAGCCGCGCGGCTGCGCGAGAAATTCGGCATCCCGCAGATCTCCACCGGCGACATGCTGCGCGCCGCGGTGAAGGCCGGCATGCCGCTCGGCGTGGCGGCGAAGAAGGTGATGGACGCCGGCCAGCTGGTCTCGGACGACATCATCATCGGCCTGGTGAAGGAGCGCCTGAAGGAGCCCGACTGCAGGAAGGGCTACCTCTTCGACGGCTTTCCACGCACCATCCCGCAGGCCGACGCGATGAAGGCGGCCGGCGTGGCCATCGACTACGTGCTTGAGATCGAAGTGCCCGACGACGAGATCATCGTGCGCATGAGCGGCAGGCGCGTGCACCCCGCGTCGGGGCGCAACTACCACGTCAAGTTCCAGCCGCCGAAGCTCGAGGGCCGCGACGACGCGACGGGCGAGATGCTGGTGCAGCGCGACGACGACCGCGAGGAGACCGTGCGCAAGCGCCTCGAGGTCTATCGCGCGCAGACGCGGCCGCTCGTCGACTACTACGGCAAGTGGGCCTCCTCGGGGGACGCGCAGGCGCCCCGGTACCGCAAGATCGCCGGCCTCGGGGCGGTGGACGAGGTTTTCCGGCGCGCGATCGCTGCGCTGACCTGATAAAATTCGTCCCCTTCAGTAGTAGTTGAAGCGCAACTTCAGGGGGAAGAACATGTCCGGTGGCCTCATTTTCGCGCTGGTCTGCGCGCTTCTCGCGATCGCTTACGGCGGCTGGCAGAGCACGCGGATCATGCGCCTGCCCGACGGCAACGACCGCATGCGCGAGATCGCGGCGGCGGTGCGCGAGGGCGCAAACGCCTATCTGTGGCGGCAGTACAAGACCATCGCGATGGTCGGGATCGTGCTCTTCCTCGTCATCGGCTTCGTGCCGCAGCTCGGCTGGGCGGCGGCCTGGGGCTTCTTCATCGGCGCGGTCCTTTCCGGCGCCTGCGGCATCATCGGCATGAACATTTCGGTCCGCGCCAACGTCCGCACGGCGGAGGCGGCGCGCACCGGCCTCGACGCGGCGCTGCAGGTGGCGTTCAACGGCGGCGCCATCACCGGTCTGCTGGTGGTCGGCTTGGGCCTGCTCGGCGTCGCCGGCTACTTCTCGCTGCTGTACGCCAACGCGGTCAACAAGAACGACCTCGCGCACGTGCTGCACCCGCTGATCGGCCTGGCCTTCGGCGCCTCGCTGATCTCGATCTTCGCGCGCCTGGGCGGCGGCATCTTCACCAAGGGCGCCGACGTCGGCGCCGACCTCGTCGGCAAGGTGGAGGCCGGCATTCCCGAGGACGACCCGCGCAACCCGGCGGTGATCGCCGACAACGTCGGCGACAACGTCGGCGACTGCGCCGGCATGGCGGCGGATCTCTTCGAGACCTACGCCGTCACCATCATCGCCACCATGCTGCTCGGCGCGCTGATGGTGAAGTCGGCCGACCCGGCCGCCGCCGCCAACGCGCTCGTCTACCCGCTGGTCCTCGGCGGCTTCGCCATCATCGCCTCGATCGCCGGCACCTGGTTCGTCAGGGCGAAGCCCGGCGACAAGAACGTGATGCCGGCGCTGTATAAGGGGCTCATCGCCGCGGGCGTCCTCGCGCTGATCGCGTTCTACCCGATCACCGTGCTGCTGATGGGCGATGTGGTGAAGTCGACGCCTTTCGACCTCGGCACCAGCAGGAAGATGATCACCGTCTGGCACCTGTACGGCACGGCAGTCGTCGGCATGGTGCTCACCGGTTTCCTCGTGTGGATCACGGAGTACTACACCGGCACGCAGTACAAGCCGGTGCAGCACATCGCCGCGGCGAGCGTGACCGGCCATGCCACCAACATCATCGCCGGCCTCGGCGTGTCGATGAAGTCGACCGCTTGGCCGGTGATCGGGGTCTGCGTCGCCATCTTCGCCTCGTACGCGCTCGCCGGGCTATACGGTGTGGCGATCGCGGCGACCTCCATGCTGTCGATGGCCGGCATCATCGTCGCGCTCGACGCGTACGGACCGATCACCGACAACGCCGGCGGCATCGCCGAGATGGCCAAGCTGCCCCAATCCGTACGCGACATCACCGACCCGCTCGACGCAGTCGGCAACACCACCAAGGCGGTGACCAAGGGCTACGCCATCGGCTCGGCCGGCCTCGCCGCTCTGGTCCTGTTCGCCGACTACACGCACGCGCTGGAAGCGGCAGGCAAGAGCATCACCTTCGACCTCTCGAACCACATGGTGATCATCGGCCTGCTGATCGGCGGCCTGGTGCCGTTTCTCTTCGGCGCCATGGCGATGGAAGCGGTCGGCCGCGCCGCCGGCGCGGTGGTGCTCGAGGTGCGCCGCCAGTTCAAGGAGATCCCCGGCATCATGGAAGGCCGCGCGAAGCCGGAGTACGGCACCGCGGTCGACCTGCTCACCCGCGCGGCGATCAAGGAGATGATGATCCCTTCGCTGCTGCCGGTGCTGGTGCCGATCCTGGTCGGCCTGATCCTCGGGCCGCAGGCGCTCGGCGGTGTGCTGATGGGCACCATCGTCACCGGCCTGTTCGTCGCGCTGTCGATGTCGACCGGCGGCGGCGCCTGGGACAACGCCAAGAAGTACATCGAGGACGGCCACCACGGCGGCAAGGGCTCCGACGCCCATAAGGCGGCGGTCACCGGCGACACGGTCGGCGACCCCTACAAGGACACCGCCGGCCCGGCGGTGAACCCGCTCATCAAGATCATCAACATCGTGGCGCTGCTGGTGGTGCCGCTGATGGTTTGATGGCTTTCAGGGGCAGTTTTTTCCAAAAGGCGACTGCGGTCGCCTTTTTTGTTTTCTGCGCGACCTGCCAGGCGCAGGACGCGAAGCGCTTCATCGTCGCCGCGGCGCATCCGCTCGCCGTCGAGGCGGGCTACGACGTCCTCAAGCGCGGCGGCTCGGCGGTCGATGCCGCGATCGCGGTGCAGATGGTGCTCGGCCTCGCCGAGCCGGTCGCCTCCGGAATCGGCGGCGGCGCCTTCATGCTGCACTGGTCGGCGGCGGACCGCACGCTGCAGGCCTACGACGGTCGCGAGACCGCGCCTGCCGCCGCTACCCCCGCTTTATTTCTAGACAAGAACAACAAACCGATCGAGTTCCTGGACGCGGTGGTCAGCGGCCGCTCGGTCGGCGTGCCGGGGGTGCTGCGGATGCTCGAGCTCGCGCACGAGCAGCACGGCAAGCTACCTTGGCGCGAACTTTTCGAGCCGGCGATTCACCTCGCCGAGGTCGGTATTGCGGCTTCGCCGCGCCTCCGGATGCAATTGGAGCGGGACAGATTCCTCAAGCAGGATCCCGCCGCGAGAAAGATCTATTACGACCCCACCGGGCGTATCGTGAATCCAGAGTACGCGGCGACGCTGCGCGCGATCGCGGAGGGTGGCGCGGATGCTTTCTATCGCGGACCGATCGCTGCCGGCATCGTGCGCGCGGTGCGCTCGCACGAGCGCCCTGGCGCGATGACCGAGGCCGACCTTGCCGGCTATCGCGCGCTGGAGCGCGACGCGCTGTGTGGACCGTATCGCGTCTGGGTGGTGTGCTCGATGCCGCCGCCGAACGCGGGCGGCGTCGCGCTGCTGCAGATCCTCGGCATTCTCGAGCGCAAGGACTTCGCGCGTGCGCCGCCGCAGTCAGCCGCTTCCCTGCACCTGCTGGCCGAGGCGGAGCGGCTCGCGTACGCCGACCGCGCCCGCTACTTGGGCGATGCGGACTTCGTGCCGGTGCCGGTCGGGTCGCTGCTCGCGCCGCGCTACCTCGACGCCCGGGCGGCGCTCGTTACGGAGCGTGCGCTTCCGCTCGTGGCGCCGGGCAGCTTCGAGTCCGGCACCAGCCACGTGGTCATCGCCGACGCGCAGGGCAACGTCGTGTCGATGACCACTACCATCGAGAGCCTGTTCGGCAGCCGCATCCTGGTGCGCGGCTTCCTGCTCAACAACCAGCTCACCGACTTCGACTTCGTGCCGGGCGGCGCGAACGAGGCGCGCGGCGGCAAGCGGCCTCGCAGCAGCACCACGCCGGTGATCGTCTTCGGCGCCGACGGCGGCGTGCGCCTCGCCGCGGGCTCCGCCGGCGGGTCCATGATCATCAGCTACGTGGCGAAGACCGTCGTCGCCACGCTCGACTGGAATCTCGACATGCAGGCCGCGGTGGCGGCGCCGAACCTCGGCAACCGCGCCGGGCCGACCGAGATCGAGCAGGGCAGCGCCTGGGAGTCGCTCGCGCCGGCGCTGCGCGCGCGCGGCCACGACGTGATCGTGCGCGAGCTGCCGAGCGGCACGCAGGGCATCGAGCGGGTCGCCGGCGGCTGGCGCGGCGGCGCCGACCCGCGGCGCGACGGAGCGGTGCGGGGAGAGTGAGCTACTTTTGCAGCGCGGCGCGAATCGCGGCGACGCAGGCTTCGATCGGCTGGGCGACGTCGATCTCGATCGCCCCGCGCGGCGGCTCGAGCGCGTCGAACTGGCTCTGCAGCAGCGAGGCGGGCATGTAGCGGTGCTTGCGGCCTTCGGCGCGCCGGCGCAGCAGCTCGAAGTCGCCGTACAGATAGACGACGCGGAACTCTTTCAGCCCGGCGGCGAGGCGCTGGCGATAGCGCTCTTTGAGCGCCGAGCAGCCCAGGACTGCATTGGTTTCCTTTTGAAGAACTGAATTCAATTTGTCCAGCCACGGCCAACGGTCCTCGTCCTGCAGCGGCGTGCCGGCGGCCATCTTCGCGACGTTGGCGGCGGGGTGGTAGTCGTCGGCGTCGATGTAGCGCCAGCCGAGCGCGCGCGCGAGCGCCTCGCCGATGGTCGTCTTGCCGACCCCGGAGACGCCCATGACGACGACGATCACCGGCTCTTCTGGATGGCGTGGCCGCCGAAGCGCTCGCGCATCAGCGCCAGCAGGCGCCGCGCGTAGTCCGCGCCGCCCTGACTCGAGAAACGGCTCATCAGCGCGAGCGTGATCACCGGCGCGGGCACGCCGAGCTCGATCGACTCGAGCGCGGTCCAGCGCCCTTCGCCCGAATCGGCGACGACCGGGGCGACCTCCGCCATGGCCGGGTTGTCCTGCAGGATTTCGGCGCACAGGTCGAGGAGCCAGGAGCGCACCACGCTGCCGTGCCGCCAGGTTTCGGCGAGGCGTCCGATGTCGATATCGAGCTCCGGCCGCGCGGCGAGGAGCGCGAAGCCCTCGGCGAGCGACTGCATCATGCCGTACTCGATGCCGTTGTGGATCATCTTGGTGTAGTGGCCGGCGCCGCTTGGACCGCAGTGCAGCCAGCCGCGGTCGACGTCGGGCGCCAGGATCCTGGCGAAGGGCTCGAAGATCTCGATCGACTTCGCCGTGCCGCCGAGCATCAGGCAGAAGCCGTTGGCGAGGCCGTGCACGCCGCCCGAGACGCCGGCGTCGATGTAGCGCACGCCCTGCTGCGAGAGCCCGAGCGCGCGGCGCTTGGAGTCGCGGTAGTAGCTGTTGCCGCCGTCGACCAGCGTGTCGCCGGCCGAGACGAGCGGCAGCAGATCGCGGATGACGTCCTCGACCGGCGCCCCGGCCGGCAGCATGATCAGGATCACGCGCTCGCCCTGCAGCCGCGCGCACAGCGCCGCCAGGTTCTCGGCGCAATCGACGTTGGGCTCGCCGGCGATGGCGGCGCGTGCCGCATCCGAGGTGTCGTGGCAAATGACGTGCGCGCCCCCGCGCGCGAGGCGCCGCGCCATGCCGGCGCCCATTCGGCCTAGGCCGATGATTCCGATTTCCATGCGAGCTCCAGAACGGGACGCCGCATTCTAGGGTCTAGCAATGGATATGGACTACCTCGACCTCCTGCAGTGGCCGGCGATGGCCGTAACCGTCGCCGCGGCGTGGCTGGTCGGCTCACTCCGTCCGCAACGGCGCGCAGTCGGGTTCTGGTGCTTCCTCGCCAGCAACGCTCTATGGATCGTGTGGGGCTGGCACGACGGCGCCTACGCGCTCGTCGCGCTGCAGCTGTTCCTCGCCGCCACCAACTTCAGGGGCGTCTACAAGAACGAATGAGCTCGGTGAGGGCGCCCGCAGGATCGAGCCGCGTCACTCCCTCGAAGCTGCGCAGCCACGTCATCTGCCGCTTGGCGAGCTGGCGGGTGGCGGCGACGGCCTTCTCGCGCATCGTCGCCGCGTCGGTACCGCCTTCGAGCATTTCCCACACCTGGCGGTAGCCGACGGCCCGCATGCTCGGCATGTTCGCCCTTAGTTCGAATCTTTTGCGCAGCGCCTTCAATTCCTCGACCAGTCCCGCCTTCAGCATCGCGTCGAATCGCTCTTCGATCCTGCTATGCAGGATCGCGCGTTGGGGAATGAGGGCAAACGCGCGCAATTCGAACGGCAGCTCGGTCCGCGAGCTGCCGTGAAGCTTCGAGAGCGGCGTGCCGGTCAGCCGGAACACCTCGAGCGCGCGCTGAATCCGCTGAGAATCGTTAGGCGGCAAGCGGCGGGCAGTCTCCGGGTCGAGCTTGGCCAGGTCTGCGTGCAGCGCCGGCCAGCCGCGGCGCGCCGCGTCGGCGTCGATCTCCGCGCGCACCGCGACGTCGGCCTGCGGCAGGTCATCGAGGCCGCAGACGAGCGCGCGGTAGTACAGCATCGTGCCGCCGACGAGGAGCGGCAGCTTCTTGCGGGCGAGGATCTCGCCGACGACGCGGATCGCCGCCTCGCGCCATTCTCCGGCGGAGTAGCTGCGGTCGGGTTCGACGAGGTCGATCAGGTGATGCGGCACGGCGGCGCGCTCCGCCGCGGTCGGCTTGGCGGTGCCGATGTCCATGCCCAGGTACACCTGCGCCGAATCGACGGCCACGATCTCGAGCGCAATTTCCTTCGCCAGCGCGAGCGCAAGCGCCGACTTGCCGCTCGCAGTCGGCCCGAGCAGCGCATAGGCGACGCCCGGCAAGCTAGCGGCCGCCCGAGACGTCGACCAGCGCGCCGCTGAGGTAGGACGCCTCGTCGGAGACGAGCCAGAGGATCGCGCGCGCCACTTCCCCGGCCTCGCCCGGCCGGCCGAGCGGCGCGGCGGCGCCGATGCGCTCGACGCGCGCCGGGTCGCCGCTCGCGAGATGGATCTCGGTGCGGATGATGCCGGGGCGCACGCCGTTGACGCGGATTCCCTCGCCGCCGACTTCCTTGGCAAGGCCGATGGTGAAGGTGTCGATCGCGCCCTTGGACGCGGCGTAGTCGACGTATTCACCCGGCCCGCCGAGCTTCGACGCGATCGACGACACATTGACGATCGCGCCGCCCGGGCCGCCGTGGCGCGTCGACATCCGCTGGATCGCCTCGCGCGCGCAGAGGAAGCTGCCGGTTACATTGATCGCGAATATTCGCGCGATCCTCGCGGCGGTCATGTTCTCGACGCGCATACCTTGATCGACGATGCCCGCGTTGTTGACGAGCGCAGTAAGGCGTCCGAGCCTCTCGTCCATTTCCCCGAAGAGTTTTTCTACTTCACTTTCGTTGGAAACGTCAGCCTGCACCGCAATCCCGCCGATCCTCTTCGCCAGGGAAACGGCGGAATCCTGGTCCTGCCGGTAGTTCACGCAAACCTTGAAGCCCCGCTCTGCGGCGAGAAGGGCGGTGGCGGCGCCGATGCCGCGGCCGCCGCCGGTGACGAGCATGACCTTGTCAGCGGCCACGCAGGAACAGCTTGTCGAGGTCGGTGAGCGTGAGCTGGTACCAGGTCGGCCGGCCGTGGTTGCAGCTGCCCGAGCGCTCGGTCTCCTCCATCTCGCGCAGCAGCGCGTTCATCTCGTGGAGCGAGAGCGTGCGGTTCGCGCGCACCGCGGCGTGGCAGGCCATGGTGGCGAGGAGCTCGTTCTGCCGCGACGAGAGCACGGTGGCGGCGCCGAACTCGCGGATCTCGCGCAGCAGGTCGCGCGTCAGCGCGGCGACGTCGCCGCCGGCGAGGAGCGCGGGCGCGGCGCGTACGGCGAGCTCGTTCGGCCCCGAGGCGCTGACTTCCAGCCCGAGCTGCTCGAGCGGCTCGCGGTTCTCCTCGGCCGTGGCGACCTCCAGCGCCTCGGCGCGCAGCACCGCCGGCACCAGCAGCCTCTGCCGCTGCACCGCGCCTGCGTCGAGGTTCTTCTTCAGTTTCTCCATCACGATGCGCTCGTGCGCCGCGTGCATGTCGACGAGCACCAGCCCCGCCTGGTTC
The DNA here is from genome assembly GCA_036496555.1 of Burkholderiales bacterium. Lineage (GTDB taxonomy): Bacteria > Pseudomonadota > Gammaproteobacteria > Burkholderiales > SG8-39 > SCGC-AG-212-J23. The sequence goes on from DASXKY010000110.1 coordinate 26,807, forward strand.
TGCGCGAGGATGTAGATGCCGTGCAATTGGGCCAGGGCGTAGCCCAGCGGATGATCGCCCTCCGGTTGCCCTACGGATTCATCTTTTGCGGTCGAAGAGAAAAACGACTGGTAGGCAGCCGCGGGTTGCGCGAGCCCGAGCGCGCGTTGCTGAACCAGCTGGTTGTTTGAAAAGCTGGCATATGCCACCGGTGCGTCAGCGGCGCTCGGAGCGAGCGCTCGCTTGAGCGTGTTGAGCACGAACTGATGAACGGCGCGGGCCTCGCGGAAGCGCACTTCGGTCTTGGCCGGGTGGACGTTGACGTCGACGCCGCGCGGATCGAGCGCGAGGAACAGGACGTAGGCCGGCGCGCGCTCGCCATGCAGCAGCTCGGCGTAGGCTTCGCGCGCCGCGTGGGCGAGCAGGCGGTCGCGCACAAAGCGGCCGTTGACGAAGAAGTATTGAGAGTCGGCGCGCGCGGTCGCCGCCTGCGGCGTGCCGGCGACGCCCGAAAGCCGCAGTCCAGCCGCGGGTGCGTCGACCGGCACGCTCGCCGAGGCGAACGCCTCGCCCAGCAGCGCGGCGACCCGCTCGGCTGCGCTCTGCGCGCGCAGCATGCGGCTGACGCGGCCGTTGTGCTTGAGCGTGAACGCGACGTCCGGCCGCGCCAGCGCGGCGCGGCAGAACCCCTCGTCGCAGTGGCCAAACTCGGTCGCTTCGGTGCGCAGGAACTTGCGCCGCGCGGGCGTGTTGAAGTAGAGGTCGTTCACCGTGACTGTGGTGCCGGGCGAGCGCGCCGCCGGCTCGACTTCGCCGCTCGTGTCCCCCTCGACGCGGATCGCCGCGCCGCGCGGCGCGTCGCCACGCCGGCTGGTGATCGTCAGCCGCGACACCGAGCCGATCGATGCGAGCGCCTCACCGCGGAAGCCCATCGTCGCCACACCCTCGAGGTCCTCGAGGCTGGCGATCTTGCTGGTCGCATGTCGCGCGAGCGCGAGCGGCAGGTCCTCGGCGGCGATGCCCTCGCCGTCGTCCTCGACCTGCAGGCGCTTGATGCCGCCTTCGTCCAGGCTCACCGTCACGGCGCGCGCGCCGGCGTCGAGGCTGTTCTCGAGCAGCTCCTTCAGCACCGAGGCGGGCCGCTCGACCACCTCGCCGGCGGCGATCTGGCTCACCAGCAGCTCGGACAGGACACGGATTTTGCCGGGTTGCCGGTTCACGCCGCCGCCAGGTCGGCCGGCAGCTCGACGATCTCCGCCGGCAGGCCTGCGAGCGCGAGCGCCGTGCGCACGCGCTCGACGCTCGGATTGGTCAGGACGGCGGAAGCGGACGACATCGGCGTGGGGTCGGACGATTATACAATCCGCCCGCATGGAACTCTTCGCCTGGGCGTGGAATCTCGCGCTGCACCTCGACGTGCGGCTCGCGGAATTCATCCAGCAATACGGCACGTGGGTCTATGCGCTGCTCTTCGCCATCGTGTTCTGCGAGACGGGGCTGGTGGTGACGCCGTTCCTGCCTGGCGACTCGCTGCTCTTCGTCGCCGGCGCGCTCGCCGCCGTCGGCAACATGGACCCGTTCCTCGTCGCCGGCGTGCTGGTCGCGGCCGCGCTCTGCGGCGACAACGCGAACTACTGGATCGGGCGCTGGTTCGGCAGGCGCTTCCTCGTCCGGTGGATCAACCCGGCGCACCTGCGGCGCACGCACGAGTTCTACGAGCGCCACGGCGGCAAGACCATCATCCTCGCGCGCTTCATGCCGATCGTGCGCACCTACGTCCCGTTCGTCGCCGGGCTCGGCGCGATGGCCTATGGCCGCTACATCGCCTTCTGCGTCGCTGGCGCGCTGCTGTGGGTGGGATCGCTCTGCGCTGCGGGCTACTTCTTCGGCAACATCCCGGCGGTCAAGAACAACCTGACCATCGTCATTCTTGCCATCGTGCTGCTGTCGGTGTCGCCCGGCCTGATCGCCTGGCTGAAGTCCAGGCTAGCGCAGCGCCAGGGGTGAGGCCGGCCGCGGCGGGTTCTTCGCGAAGTAGTCCTTGATGCCGTCGAGGATCGCGCGCGCCAGGCGCTCCTGGTAAACCGTGTCGTTCAGGCGCTTCTCTTCGTCCGGATTGGAGATGAAGGCCGTCTCGACCAGGATCGACGGCACGTCCTGCGCCGTGAGCACGGCGAAGCTCGCCTGTTCCACCCTCCCCTTGTGCAGCGTGTTCACGCCGCCCAGGCGGGCGAGGACCATATTGCCCAAGCGCAGGCTGTAGTCGATGGAGGAGGTCTGCGACAGGTCGAGCAGCGTGCGCTTGAGGTGGTCTTCCTTGCCTTTCAGGTTGACGCCGGCGATGAGGTCGGACTCGTTCTGCTGCTTGGCGAGCTTGCGGGCGAGCTCGGAGGTGGCGCGACGGTCCGACAAGGCGAACACCGACGAGCCGCGGGCGTTGGAGCGCATGAACGAGTCGGCGTGAATCGAGACGAAGAGGTCGGCGCGCACCTGGCGCGCCTTCTCCGAGCGCGCGCGCAGCTCGAGGGCGTAGTCGCCCTCGCGGGTCAGCATGGCGCGCATGCTCGGCTCGGCGTCGATCAGCGCCTTCAGGCGCCGCGCGATCATGAGCGTGATGTCCTTCTCGCGCGAGCCGCGCCGGCCGATGGCGCCCGGGTCCTCGCCGCCGTGGCCGGCGTCCACAACCACCGTCGCCAGGCGGGTGATCTTGGCGGTCTCCTTGTTGATTTCGCTGCGCTGGGCGGCCGCCTTGTTCGACTGCTCGATCAGCGCGGCGAGCGGGTCGACCGGGACCGCCGGATAGATGTCGAGCACCAGGCGGTTGCCGTATTCGCCGATCGGCTTGAGCGAGAAGGACTGCGGCTTGACCTCGGCCTTGAGGTCGAGGACGAGGCGCACCACGCCCGGCCGGTTCTTCCCAACGCGCAGGGTCTGGATGTACGGGTCGTCGCTCGCCACCTTGCCGCCGAGCTCGGCAAGCGCGGCCGGCATGTCGTCGAGCTCGAGGTCGAGCACCAGCCGCTCCGGATCCTTGAGCGCGAAGATGCTGTACTCGATCGGCAACTTCGACTCGATGGTGAGGCGGGTGTAGTCACGCGCCGGCCAGATGCGCGTTGAGACGACTTGCGCCTGCGCTACGCCTACGAAGAGGAGCGCAGCGAGGAGAGCCAGGATTCGCCGGCGGGCGTGCATGCTGTTACCAACGCACGACGCGCTTCGCCGGCTAGGTCGAGTTTCACTTCCAGGTCCGGCGGGGAAAGCAGCGGCCCGGCCCGCTCCGGCCACTCGATGATGCAGGCCGATTCGGGACCGAAGTAATCCCTGAAGCCAGAATTCACCCATTCCGTCTCATCAGCGAATCGATAGAAATCAAAATGATACAAGTTTAATCTCGAAACCGGGTAAGGTTCAACTATGGCATAGGTCGGGCTCTTGATCCGGCCGGTGTACCCCAGCGCCCGCAGCAGGCCACGGGCGAGGGTAGTCTTGCCGGCTCCCAGCTGGCCGCGCAGGTGGAGCACGCGCCCCGGACCGATGCCAGGCGCGAGGGCGGCCCCCAGCCGCTCGGTGGCCGCGGCATCGGGCAAACTAAGATCGAGAGACATGGATCCCGTCACGCTCGCGCGCAGCATCAAGGATTGGGGCGCCGAGCTCGGTTTCCAGGCGGTCGGCATCGCCGACGCCGACCTTTCGGCGGCCGAGCCGCGCCTGCTCGAGTGGCTCGCGAAGGGCTGGCATGGCGAGATGGAGTATATGGCCCGCCACGGCGCGCTCCGCGCGCGGCCCGACGAGCTGCGCCCTGGCACGCTGCGAGTGATTTCCTGCCGGATGAACTACCTCAACGATCGGCCCGGCAAGCTGGAAGAAGAATTGATCCCTGAAAGAGGCTATGTCGCCCGATATGCCCGGGGCCGCGACTACCACAAGGTCCTGCGCGACCGGCTGCAGAAGCTGTGCGACCGCATCGAGCGCGAGGCCGGACCGTTCGGCTACCGCGCGTTCAGCGACTCGGCGCCGGTGATGGAGGTCGAGCTCGCGGCGCGCGCGGGCCTCGGCTGGCGCGGCAAGCACACGCTGCTGCTCAGCCGCGACGCCGGCTCCTGGTTCTTCCTCGGCGAGATCTACTGCGACCTGGCTTTGCCCGCGGATGAGGCGGAGACGGATCATTGCGGCAGTTGCCAGCGCTGCATCGAAGTCTGCCCGACCCAGGCGATCCGCGGCCCTTACCAGCTCGACGCGCGCCGCTGCATCTCCTACCTCACCATCGAGCACAAGAGCGCCATTCCCGAGGAGTTGCGGCCGCTGATCGGCAACCGGGTCTATGGCTGCGACGACTGCCAGATCGTCTGCCCGTGGAACGCCTTCGCGCAGCCGACCGGCGAGAAGGACTTCGCGCCGCGCAACGGCCTCGACCGCGCGACGCTGGTCGAGCTCTTCGCCTGGACCGAGGCGCAATTCGACGAGCGCACGCAAGGCTCGCCGATCCGGCGCATCGGCTACGAGCGCTGGCTGCGGAACCTAGCGGTGGGCTTGGGGAACGCGCCGACAAGCCCAGAAGTCCTTGCGGCCCTACGGGCTCGGCGCAATGAGCGTTCACAACTAGTCAAAGAGCACATCGAATGGGCCATCGCCCGGCATGAGCGAGTGGCAGCCTGACGCGCTGCTGCCGGGCTTCGAGGCGCTCGAGCTCGAATTCCCGCCGGACTACGACGGCGCTGTTTGCGCGACGCTCGTCCGGCTGCCCGTCGCGCGCGCCCCGCGCGGCGCGGTGCTCTACGTGCACGGCTTCATCGATTATTTCTTCCAGCGCCACATGGCCGAGCGCTTCGCGCTGGAGGGCTATGCGTTCCACGCCATCGACCTGCGGAAGCACGGCCGCTCGCTGCGCCCGCACCAGCATCCCAATTTCTGCAAGGACGTCGCCGAGTACTACGCCGACATCACGCGCGCCATCGACGAGATCGGCGCGCCGGTGCTGCTCGCCGGCCACTCGACCGGCGGCCTGGTCTGCTCGCTCTATGCGCACGAGGGCGAGCGCCGCGACGACGTCCGCGCACTGTGGCTGAACAGCGCGTTTTTCGACTGGAAGCTCGGCAATGCGCGCCGGCCGCAGCTCCACTTCGCCGCGGCGGTCGGCCGCTTCTTCCCGTTCATCAGGAACCCGGAGGCCATCCGGCCGGAATACGTCGAGGCGCTGCTCGAGCATTGGGACTTCGACACCCGCCTGAAGCCGGTCACGGGATTCCCGATCTATTTCGGCTGGGTCGGCGCGGTGAACGATGCGCATGCCAAGGTGCACCGCGGGCTTGCTCTCGGCTGCCCGGTGCTGTCGATGCACTCGGACGAGGCCGACTGGGTGCTCGACTGGCGACACATATCGCGCTGGTCGCGCAGCCTTGGCCCGAACGTGACGGTCCTCGCCTTTCCCGGCGGCGTGCACGACCTCGTGCTTTCGCGGCCGGAAATCCGCGAGGAGATCTTCAGCCAGCTCTTCGCCTGGGCGAACAGGCTGTCGGAATAGAATCGACCGCATGAACTCCATTCCCCGCTTTCCGCGGCTTGACGCCGCCCACATGAGCGCGCGCCAGCGCGAGGTCGCGGCCGAGATCGCCGCCGGCCCGCGCGGCGAGGTACGCGGGCCGTTCCTTGCGCTCATCCACCATCCCGAGCTCGCGCAGCGCCTGCAGCAGCTCGGCGAGCAGCTGCGCTGGGGCGCCAAGTTGCCGCCGCGCCTCGTCGAGCTCGCGGTGCTGGTCACCGCGCGGCGCTGGGCCTGCCAGCACGAGTGGTACATGCACGAGAAGCTCGCGCGCAAGGCCGACCTCCCCGTCGACGTCATCACGACGATCGCGCGCAATGGGACGCCCGTCCTCGAGGGCGACGAAGCGGCGGTCTACGCGTTCTGCACGGAAGCGCACGCGAGCGGGCGCGTGTCCGACGCAGCTTTCGACGCTGTGAAGAAGCGCTTCGGTCTCGACGGCGCGCTGGAACTCCTCGCGCTCTGCGGCTACTACTCGCTGATGGCGATGGTGCTGAACACGGCCGGCCTGCCGCTGCCCGACAATGCTTCGCCGCCACTCGCGCCGTGAAAGACGCCTGTCCATGAAGGGAAGCTGCGATTCGCACTTCCACGTCTTTGGGCCCACCGAGCGCTACCCGCCAAGGGACCCGAAGCTGCGCTACAAGCCGCCGTACGCGCCGCTTGATGCCTACCTCGCCCACGCGCGCGCCCTGGGCCTAGAGCGCTTCGTTTTCGTGCAGCCGAGCGCCTATCTGCGCGACAACGGCTGCATGCTCGACGCGATGCGCGAGGTGGCCGGCTGCCGCGGCGTGGTCGACATCGACGAGGACCTGCCCGACGCCGAGCTCGCCCAGATGCATGCGCTCGGCGTGCGAGGCGTGCGCATCAACGTCTCGCCGGTCCACCCGCCGGAGCCGGGCCTCGCGCTGAAGCTGCTGCCGCGAATCGAGAAGCTCGACGAGCGGCTCGCCGGCATCGGCTGGCACCTCGACTTCCTCCTGCCGGGCTGGCTGACCGACGAGCTGATGAAGAAGATCGCCTCGCTGCGCTGCCACTGCACGCTCGCGCACATGGGAATGTTCCTGGCCAGCGGCGGCGTGCAGCAGGCGGGCTTCCAGCGGCTGCTCGACGTGCTGCGCAACGGCAGCGGCAAGGTGTGGGTCAAGCTGACCGGCGCCTATCGCATGTCGCAGGCCCCCGGCTTCGCCGACGCGGAGCCGATGGTCCGCGCGCTGATCGAGGCGGCGCCCGACCGCCTGATCTGGGGCAGCGACTATCCGCACCTCTCGTTCGCCGACCAGGTGAGCTCGCAGCAGCTCTTCGATCTCTTCAATACCTGGGCGCGCGACGAGTCGACGCGGCGCCGGATCCTGGTGGACAATCCCACGAAGCTTTTTGGTTTTTAGCTTTTCTCGCGCGGACGCGCGGGGTCCGAGATCCACTCGCTCCAGGATCCCGGGTAGAGCTTGCCGCCGCCGAGGCCGGCGACTTCCATCGCCAGCAGGTTGTGGCACGCCGCGACGCCCGAGCCGCAGTAGTGGATCAGCTCGCTCGGCTTCCCGCCGCCCACGACGGCTCCCCATTCAATCTTCAGCTGCTCGGAAGACTTGAAAGTCCCGTCGGGCTGCAGGTTTTCCATGTTGAATCGATTGCGCGCGCTAGGAATCCGGCCCGCGACCGGGTCGATCGGCTCCTGCTCGCCCCGCCAGCGCGCCGGGGCGCGGGCATCGACGAGAACGGCGCCTTTCAGATTTTGATGGAGCGAAGGAGCATCGACGGCGAGAAGAGATCTTTTCCCGGGATAAATCGTCGGCTTGAACTGTGGCACGACGCTGTCGACGGGGCGGCCTTCCTTCGTCCATTTCGCAAGGCCGCCGTCGAGCACCGCCACAGCCTGATGCCCGGCCCAACGCAGCATCCACCACAGCCGCGCCGCCATGCTTCCGTTCGCGGCGTCATAGCAGACGATCTGATCCGAGGATCGCAAGCCCTGCGCGCCCATCCATCGCACGAACGTTTCGAATTCGGGCAGGGGATGGCGGCCGTTTTTCCCTGTCTTTCGCGCCGACAAGTCGTGGTCGAGGCTCGCGAACAGCGCGCCCGGGATATGCGCTTCCTTGTATTGCTGCGCTCCAAGCTCGGGCTTCATGAGGTCGTGGCGGCAGTCGAAGGCGCGCCAATCGGCGAGGTGGTCGGCGACTTGTTGCGTCGAAACCAGCGTGGTATGCATCATTCGCAATTATGGCCGTAACCCGCGCCCAGATAGCCGCAATCGAGCCTTTGATTCGTCCGCATGTGCGCCGCACGCCGGTCGTCAGCGAGGGGAATCTCGTCTTCAAGCTCGAGCTGCTGCAGCATTCGGGGTCCTTCAAGGCGCGCGGCGCGTTCGCGAATCTCCTCACGAGGAAAGTCCCGTCCGCCGGCGTGGTCGCGGCTTCCGGCGGCAACCATGGCGCGGCGGTGGCGTACGCCGCGCAGAAGCTCGGCAAGCCGGCGCGCATCTACGTGCCGACGGTGTCGTCGCCGGCGAAGATCGAGCGCATCCGCTCGTACGGGGCGGAGCTGGTGGTCACGGGCGATCGGTACGCCGATGCGCTGGCCGCTTCCGAGAAGTGGGCGGCGGAGAGCGGCGCCATGCAGGTTCATGCCTACGACCAGGAAGGCGCGCTGCTCGGGCAGGGCACGGTCGGCTTGGAGCTCGAGGAGCAGGCGCCGCTCGACACGCTGCTCGTCGCGGTGGGCGGCGGCGGGCTAATAGGCGGCATCGCCGCGTGGTTTGAAAAAAGAATCAGGATTGTTGGAGTGGAGCCTGTGCTCGCGCCAACGCTGACGAAAGCGTTGGCGGCGGGGAGACCGGTGGATTCGCCGGCGGGCGGTATCGCCGCGGATTCATTGGCGCCGAAACAAGTCGGCCAGCTGATGTTCCCGCTGGCTCGGAAGTACGTCGAGAAAGTCATCCTCGTCGAGGACGACGAAATCCGCGCTGCTCAGAATGCGCTTTGGAACCAGTTGAGGCTCGTCGCCGAAGCGGGCGGAGCGGCCGCGTATGCGGGGCTAAAGCGTTATGCGCCGGCGAAAGACGAGAGAGTCGGAGTACTGATCTGCGGCGGCAATACCACCGCAGTGGACTTCAGCCGCTAACGGCCCAGCTTGCGGTGCATGTAGTCGTGGAAGTGCACTTCGGGATCTTCCATCGGCGACTGGTAGGGCCCGGCGTCGTCCTGCCCGGCTTCGTAGAGGGCGCGGCGGCCGCGGTCGAGGCGCTGGCAGATCTCGTAGTCCTCCAGCGCCGTCTCGACATAGGCGGCCTGCTGCGCTTCGATGAACTCGCGCTCGAACAGGACGATTTCCTCGGGGTAGTAGAACTCGACGACGT
>DASXKY010000111.1:0-4361 GCA_036496555.1 Burkholderiales bacterium
GATCATGCAAGTGCTCGATCGCGAGCGCCTGGCGATGCTGGTACAGCCCGACCGGGTGCACCGCGCGGTGTACGCCGACCCGCAGATCTTCGAGCTGGAGATGGAGCGCGTCTTCGGCCGCGCCTGGCTGGTGCTCGGCCATGAAAGCCAAGTCAAGGCGCCGGGCGACTACTTTACGACCCGGATGGGACGGGAACCCGTCATCGTAATAAACGATGCCGGCGAAGTTCGCGTCTTGATCAACCGCTGCGCACATCGCGGGTCGATGGTATGTGCGGAAGGGCGCGGCAGCACCGAACGGTTTGTCTGCCCGTATCACGGCTGGAGCTATGACCGTGCCGGCGCCCTCCGGGCGCTTCCTTTTGCCTCCGGGTATTCGAAGGACACGCTGGCCGATCTGAGGTTGAAAGCAGTACCGCGAATCGAGACCTACCGCGGCTTCATCTTTGCATCCCTGTCGCCCACCGGGGAATCGCTCGAGGAATTCCTGGGGCCGGCGAAGGCGTCGTTCGACGACTTCGTCGACCGCGCGCCCGGCGGCGAGCTCGAGGTGGCGGGCGGTGTGTTCAAGCACGGCTACAACGGCAACTGGAAGCTGATGCTCGAGAACCACCTCGACGGCGCGCACCCGGCGTGGGTGCACGCCTCGTCGGTGGCGGTGGCGCGCAACGCGCCGGAGCCCGGCAAGCCGGGCGAGGAGCACTACTACGACATCGCAGTACGGCAGATGCGGCAGAACGGCGCGCCCGAGTCGGTCTGGGAGAACACCGGCATCTGGGCGACGCCGCGCGGCCACGGCTGGATGGGCGACTACCACGACGACAGCCGCCTCGTGGCGGGAATGGGCAATCCCGCGTTCGAGGAATACAGAAATAAACTAATTCAAAAAACAAGCCAAACTGAAGCCGACCGCATTTTGCGCGTCACCCTCTGGAACACGATCATCTATCCGAACTGCTCGTTCATGAGCCAGTTCCGGCAGCTGCGCATCATCCAGCCGCTCGCCGTCGACCGCTCGGTGGTCTCCACCTACTCGTTCCGCATGAAGCAGGCGCCCGAGCGGCTGTTCCGCGACACCGTCGCCTTCGCCAACGTGGTGAACGGCACCGCGTCGTGGGTGCTGAGCGACGACCTCGAGGTCTACGAGCGCATCCAGAAAGGCTTCACGAGCGGCGCGGTCGAGTGGGCACAGATCGGCCGCGGCTTCGGCCGCGACGTCGAGGAGCCGGGCGCGCGCCGCGGTGCCACCGGCACCAGCGAGATTTACATTCGCGCGCAGATGCAGGCCTGGCTGCAGTACATGACGCAATGAAGGTCGAGCAGTTCCTGTATCACGAAGCGAGACTGCTGGACGAGCAAAGACTCGAAGCGTGGCTGGAGCTCTTTACCGACGACGCGACCTACTGGGTGCCGCTCGAGCACGATCAGGCGGATCCCGTCGAGACCAGCTCGATCATCCACGACGACCGCACGCTGCTGGAATTGCGCGTCAAGCAGGCGCGCCACCCGCGGGCTCATGCGCGCACGCCGCTGGCGCGCACGGTGCACCAGGTAGGTAACGTGGTGATTGCCGAGGAAACGAAGTCCGAGCTCACGGTGGAGTCGAATCTGATCCTGGTCGAGTTCCGCGCCGAAAAGCAGAGAGTGTGGGGCGCGCTCGTCGAGCACCGCCTGCGGCGCGACGGCGACGACTTCCGCATCGCGCACAAGCGCGTCGACCTGGTGAACTCCGAGGGCGAGCTGGACGGGATCGCGATCCTCTTCTGATGAAGGTGTTCCGCGACTACGACCAGGCCGCGCTCGACGCGCAGTACAACCAGCGCGCCTGGGTGCCGCACGCCGACCAGCTCATCGCGCGCATGGCGGCCGCAAGCGATGCCGCGCGCAAGCGCCTGGGCGAGCCCAGGAGCGAGCGCTACGGCGCTTCGGAGCAGGAGACCCTGGATATCTATGGCGAAGGCGAAAAGGCTTTCGTGTTCGTGCACGGCGGCGCCTGGCAGCGCGAGTCGCGCCGCGGCAGCGCGTATGGCGCGCCGCCTATCGTTGCCGCCGGCGCCACCTTTGTCGCGCTCGGCTTCGCAGCCGTACCGCGGGTGACGCTGCCGGAGATGGCGGCGCAGGTGCAGCGCGGGCTCGAATGGGTCCACCGGAATCTCTCAAAGGAGATTTTTCTGTTCGGGCACTCCTCCGGCGCGCATCTCTCGGCCGTCGCGCTGACCAAGCTGTCTTTGATCAAGAAGGCAGTCCTGCTTTCCGGCATCTACGACCTGCAGCCGGTGCGCCTGTCCGCGCGCAATGCCTACCTCAAGCTCGACGAGCGGCTGGAGGACGAGTTGAGCCCGCTGCGGCATGCCGGCAGGATCCACTGCCCGGTCACCATCGGGTGGGCCGGAAAGGACAGCGACGAGTTCCGCCGTCAATCCGGCGAACTCGGCTCCGCCTTGAAAGACCGGCTTTCTGCAAAGTTCGAAGTCCCGGGCCTGAACCACTTCGAAATCGTCGAAACCCTCGGCGATCCGGCCTCGCCCGTCTGCCGCGCCGCGCTTAACATGCTGGCATGAGGAAGGGCAAAGCGGGCCGCCGCAACGCAACGCCGGTACTGATCGCCGGCGGCGGCATCGGCGGCCTCGCCGCCGCGCTGGCCCTCGCGCGCAAGGGCTTCGGCTCGATCGTACTCGAGCAGGCGCAGCAGTTCGGCGAGATCGGCGCCGGCATCCAGATCGCGCCCAACGCCTGGCACGCGCTCGACGCGCTCGGCGTCGGCGCGCTGGTGAAGCGCGAGGCGGTGTTCGTCGAGCGCATGCTGATGTTCGACGGCGTGAGCGGCGAGAAGATCGTCGACATCCCGCTCGACAAGCGCTTCGCCAAGCGCTTCGGCAATCCTTACGCGGTCACCCACCGCGCCGACATCCACGGCTCGCTCCTCGACGGCTGCAAGGCCGAAGCGGATTTGATCGAGCTGCGGACCGACTCGAAGGTTGCCGGTTTTGAAATTCAACCAGATTCCGTCGAAGTAAAACTGGCCAATGGCGCCCGCATTTCCGGCACTGCACTCATCGGCGCCGACGGCGGACGCTCCGTGATCCGCGAAGCGATCGTCGGCGACAAGCTGCCGCTCATCACCGGCCACATGTGCTACCGCGCGGTGCTGAAGATCGACGAGGTGCCGAAGGACCTGCGCTTCGCCGCCGCGACGCTATGGGCGGCGCATAACGCGCACATCGTCCATTACCCGCTGCGCGGCTGGAAGCTCTTCAACCTCGTCGCCACCATCATCGGCAAGCACACCAGCGGCGGGCACAACGAGCTCGCCATGCCCGAGGAGGTGCTGCCCTTCTTCTCGCACTACTGCGACAAGCCGCTCAAGCTGATGCGCACGCCGAAGGAATTCCGCCGCTGGATGCTGCTGCACCGCGAGCCGGTCGACAACTGGACCCGCGGCCGCGTCACGCTGCTCGGCGACGCGGCGCACTTCATGCTGCAGTACATGGCGCAAGGCGCCGCGATGGCGATGGAGGACGCGGTGTGCCTGGGGGCCTGCGCCGACGAGGCCGACGGCGATTTCGAGACCACCTTCCGCAACTACCAGCAGAAAAGAATCGTGCGGGCGACACGGGCGCAGATCTCCGCCAACACGCTGGTCGGCATGATCTTCCACGTCCCCGACGGCCTCGAGCGCGAGGTGCGCAACGACATGTTCCGCGGCCGCTCGCCCGAGCAGCACTACCAGGCGCTGGAATGGGTCTTCAGTGCGCCCGACTACGTAAGAGACTTTTCCAAAAAACCTAGTCCGCGCGGGCGCCGGAAGCCTTGATCACCTGCGCCCACTTGGTGTGCTCGGCGGCGATGTAGCGCGCGAATTCCTCCGGCGTGTTGGCGACGATCTCCACCGTCGCCGCCTCCAGCGCCTTCTTCACCGCCGGGTCGTGCAGCGCGCGCACGATGTCGGCGTTCAGCTTCTTCACGATCTCCGGCGGCGTGCCGGCGGGCGCGAGGATGCCGTACATGTTGTCGACCTGGAAGCCGGGATAGCCCTGCTCGGCGACGGTCGGCACCTCCGGCAGCAGCGCGAGCCGCTGCGGGCTGGTGACGCCGATCGCCACCAGGCGGCCGGACTTGATGTGCGGCACCGAAGCGGGGATCGCCATGAAGCCGACCTTCACCTGGCCGGAGAGCACCGCGGTCATCGCCGGTCCGCCGCCGGCGAACGGGATCGCCTGCATGTCGACCTTGGCGAGCGACTTGAACAGCTCGCCCGCGAGGTGTCCCGCGAGCCCGATGCCGGGCGTGGCGAAGTCGACCCGGGACGTGCGCGCGAGATTGGCGACGTCGTGCATGGTATTCACGCCCGCCAGGCTGGG
>DASXKY010000112.1:0-14510 GCA_036496555.1 Burkholderiales bacterium
AAATACGGAAAGAAAGCTCAACGGAAGGTGCGGCGCGCGATGCACGAGCGCAAGCGCGGCACGCTTCGCAGCGGCCGCTCCGGCCGCAAGGTGAAAAGCCGCAAGCAGGCGATCGCGATCGGCCTGTCGGAAGCGCGGCGCGCTGGCGGCAAGGTGCCGCGCAAGCGCAAATCGTCGCGCCGGCGCCCCCGCTAGCAATTCAGCCGGTGCCGATTTCGAGCGGCACGTAGATCGCGCTATCGCCGCGCCGCACCAGCAGCGCGACGCTGCCGCCCTTCTTGCGGGTCTCGACGAGCTTCTGGAACTCCTCCAAGCTGCGGAACCGGTCCTGGCCGACCGCGACGATGACGTCGCCGGGCTGGATGGGGCTGCGCGCGGCCGGCCCACCGGTGACCTCGGCCACCACCAGACCGTAGTCGACGCCGAGCGCCTTGCGCCCGTCGGGGGGCAGCTCTTCCACGGCGAGGCCGAGGTCGCTGCTAGCCGTCGCCTTTGAGGAGCGGGCGGGCTTCGCTGACGCGGCCGGCTCGGGTGGGACTTCGCCGACCGTCGCGCTCAGCCGCTCGCGCTTGCCGTTGCGCCAGACTTCGAGCTGTACCTTGTCGCCGGGCTTGGTCGCGGCGACCACGCGCGGCAACTCGTTCGGGTCCTCGATCGGCTTGCCGTTGAAGCCGAGGATTACGTCCCCCTGCTTGACGCCGGCGCGCGCGGCGGGGCTGTTGTCCTCCACCGCGACCACCACCGCCCCGTTCGCCCCGTCGAGCCCAAAGGACTTGGCGAGCTCCTTGGTCATCGGCTGCACGCCGACGCCCAGGCGGCCGCGCGTCACCTTGCCGTTCGCCTGCAGCTGCTTCGCCACGTCCAGGGCCACATCGATCGGGATCGCGAACGACACGCCCATGTAGCCGCCGGTGCGGCTGTAAATCTGCGAGTTGATGCCGATCACCTCGCCCGCCAGATTGAGAAGCGGCCCGCCGGAGTTGCCGGGGTTGATGGCGACGTCGGTCTGGATGAACGGCACGATGCTCTCGTCGGGCAGCGCGCGCCGCGTGGCGCTGACGATGCCGGCGGTGATGGTGTTGGTGAAGCCGAACGGCGAGCCGATCGCCGCCACCCACTGGCCCGGTTCGACCTTGGAGGCGTCGCCGAGCTTGACGACCGGCAGGTCCTTCGCGTCGACCTTGATCAGCGCGACGTCGGTACGCTTGTCGAGGCCGATCACCTTCGCCTTGAACTCGCGCTTCACGTCGGCGAGGCGCACCGTCACCTCGTCGAAGTCGGCCACCATGTGCGCGTTGGTGAGGATGAAGCCGTCGGCGCTGATGATGAAGCCCGAGCCCAGGCCGGCGCGCGGCGGCTGCCCCGGCGCGCCCGGGTTTCCCGGACCGGCGCCCGGCGCGTCGGGCATGAAGCGTCGGAAGAACTCGAGCATCGGGTCTTCCTCCTGCGGCGCCTGGCCGCGGCGCGCGGGCGTCGCCTTGTTCGTGCTGATGATGTTCACCACGGCCGGCCCGTCCGTCTTCATCAGGTGAGTGAAGTCGGGCAGGGCGGCAGCGGGCGCGGTCGCGCCGGCCGCGGCCCCATTGGCAGATTCGGCGCGCGGCGGCGCGCCGGCGGACTGGGATTTCTGGGCGGGCAGGTCGCAGCCGGTGAGGGCGAGCGCGGCCGCGAGGAGAAGGCGCGCGAAGGATTTCATGGCAACGGGATGCCGTCGCAATATACGTGCCGCCTGTGCGCGAAAGGCGGACAATGCCGCGATGCCGTACTCGATCGAAGGCAAGCTCGTGGTGGCGATCTCGTCGCGCGCGCTGTTCGATTTCGAGGAGGAGAACCGCGTCTTCGAGCGCGACGGCGAAGCGGCCTACATCTCGCTGCAGTTCGCGCGCCTGGACGTGCCGGCACGCCACGGCGTGGCGTTCCCCTTGGTGAAAAAGCTGCTCGCCTTCGGCTCGAGCCGGATCGAGGTCGTGGTGCTGTCCAAGAACGACCCGGTGTCGGGCCTGCGCGTGTTCCGCTCGGCCGAGCAGGCCGGCCTTTCGATCGAGCGCGGCGTCTTCACGCGCGGCAGGAATCCCTACGAATATCTCGGGCCGCTCAAGGCGAACCTGTTCCTGTCGGCCAACGAGACCGACGTCAGGGGCGCGCTCAATGCAGCGGTGCCGGCAGCGTTGGTCTACCCGGAGTCAGCGCAGGCGGCCAGCCGGCACGCCAACGAGGTGCGCATCGCTTTCGACGGCGATGCGGTTCTGTTCTCGGACGAGGCGGAGCGCGTCTACCAGAAGGACGGTCTCGCCGCTTTCACTCGCCACGAGACGACGCACGCGGAGACGCCTTTGCCGCCGGGCCCGTTCAAGCCGCTGCTCGAGGCGCTGCACCGGCTTCAGGCGGACAAGAACCTGCCGATGAAGATCAGGACCGCTTTGGTCACCGCACGCAGCGCCCCGGCGCATTCGCGCGCCGTCAAGACGCTGATGAACTGGAACATCGGCGTCGACGAAGCCATGTTCCTCGGCGGGCTCGACAAGGGCGCGTTCCTGAAGGCGTTCGAGCCCGACTTCTACTTCGACGACCAGCGCGGGCACGTCGACTCGGCGCGGCAGCACGTCGCCGCGGGCCACGTGCCGTTCGGCGTGGCGAATCTGAAGCGCTGACGCCTCACATGAACAGCTCTTTCGGGTCGACCTGCAGCTTGGTCTGCTCGAGGGTGCGCTTGATGCGGTAAGGCTCTTCCGGCTTCCACTTCGGGTCGCGGTCGAGGTCGAGGATCTTGTGCGGCCGCATCGGCGCGCCTTTCGCGTCGAGCACGATCATCACGCGCGGCTTGAGGCGGCGCACCAGATTCTGCGTGATGACCAGGCCTACTTCGGCGGAGTTGAGCTCGACCACCGCACCGACCGGGAACACGCCGACGCACTGGATGAACTGCTCGACCAGGTCCGAGTGGTAGCCGGTGCCGCGCTCCTTGTAGAGATAGCTGAGCGCCGCGGAGGGCGACAGCGGCTGGCCCTTCGGCCGCTGCGCGGTGAGGATGTCGAAAGCGTCGGCGATGGCCGCGATCGAGCCGTACAGGCCGATCTGCTCGCCCTTCAAGCCCTTCGGGTAGCCGGTGCCGTCCTGGCGCTCGTGGTGCAGGATGGCCAGCTCGAGCAGGCGCGGCGGCATGCCCGGCGTCGCCTTGAGGATCTCCGCGCCGAGCTGGACGTGGGTCCTGAAGATCTCGGCCTCCTCCGGTGTGAGCGTGGTGTCCTTCTCCATGATCGAGGCGGGCAGCCGGGTCTTGCCGACGTCCTGCAGCAGGCCGACCATGCCGAGCAGCTCGAGCTCCTCGCGCGCCAGCTCAAGGAAGCGCCCGAACACGATCATGTAGATCGAGACTTGCAGCGCGCGGGCGTGCGCGGCGGCACTCTTCTCGCGCAGGCGCGTCACCAGCAGCATCGCGTCCGGATTGCGCACCACGCTGTCGGTGAGCTGCGTCACCGACTCCTTCACGTCCTTCGCCTCGAGCACGCCGCCGGGCTTGGCGACGGGCTTGAGCAGCTCCTCCACCTTCAACGCGCTCTTGGCGTAGACCGTGGTGGCCTGCTTGTACTCGACCTCGACCTTGACCTGCTCGGCGTACTTGGTCTTGCCGCGGATCTCGAACTGCGCCGCCGGCGGGCGCGGGTCGGGCTTCTCGGTGCGCTCGATGTCGATGAAGACGTGCTTGCAGAACTTCTTCAGCGCCTCGAGCTGCTTGTCGGTGCGCAGGTGGAAGCCCTGGAACATGAACGGCGTCTCGGTCCACGGACGATCGAGCTCCGCGACGAACATGCCGAACTGCAGCTCCCCCACGGTGACCTGTTTACGCTGCATGCGACCTGCAATTTTAAGGTGTTATGCGCCCTTCCTGAACACCGTGGCATGCCACGGCGTCGATCAGCGCCGGGCGCTCGGCGCGGCAGCGCGCGTCGGCGTGCGGGCAGCGCGGGTGGAAGGCGCAACCCGCCGGCGGCGCGAGCGGGTTCGGCACCTCCCCGGCCACCGGCACCCGCGGCTTGCCGCTCATGCCGAGGTCCGGCACGGCGTCGAGCAGCATACGGGTATAGGGGTGGCGGGGTCGGCGGAATAGTTCACGCGCCGGCGCCATCTCGACGATGCGGCCGAGGTACATGACTGCCACCCGGTCGGCCACCTGCGAGACCACGGCCAGGTTGTGCGAGATGAAGACGTAGGTGAGGCGCAGCCTGTGCTGCAGATCGGCCATCAGGTTGAGGATCTGCGCCTGCACCGACACGTCGAGCGCCGAGGTGGGCTCGTCGCACACCAGCAGGTCGGGCTCGCCGGCCAGCGCGCGCGCGATCGAGATGCGCTGGCGCTGCCCGCCGGAGAACTCATGCGGGTACTTGTCGCCGTCCTCCGGCGCCAGGCCTACCTGCCGCAGGAGCTCCCCGACCCGGCGGTTTGTTTTCAAGAACCGAATCGGCTCCGCGACGATGTCCTTCACGCGCCAGCGGGGATTGAGGCTCGCATAGGGGTCCTGGAAGATCATCTGCAGGCGCCGGCCGTGGAAGGCGACGCGCCCCTCGCTCGGCGGGTACAGGCCCACTATCAGGCGCGCCACCGTCGACTTGCCGCAGCCCGACTCGCCGACCAGCGCCAGCGTCTCGCCGGGCTCGACGCGGAAGCTCACGCCGTCGACCGCGCGCAGCGTGCGGCGCGGCTCGTGCTCGATCAGGCGGTTGAGCCAGGGCCGCGACACGTCGAAGTCGCGGCTGACCGCGTCGAGTTCAAGTAACGGCATGGAGCCAGCACGCTGCGTCGCTCGTGCCGGCGCGCATCAGATCGGGGCGCTCGGCCGCGCACCGCGCGAACCGCTTCGGACAACGTGGATTGAACGCGCAGCCCGCCGGGATGGCGTTGAGTCGCGGCATCGAGCCGTCGATCTGAACAAGCCTTGTTTTGTCGGATAGGGAAATCTTCGGTATGGAGCCCATCAGGCCGGCGGTGTACGGATGCTGCGGCGAGTGGATCACCTCGCGCACCGGGCCGATCTCGACGATGCGCCCGGCGTACATCACCGCGACGCGGTGCGCGGTTTCGGCGATGACGCCCATGTCGTGGGTGATCAGCATTACCGCCGCGCCGCGCTCGGCGGTGAGGCGCTTGAGCAGGCCGATGATCTGCGCCTGGATCGAGACGTCGAGCGCGGTGGTCGGCTCGTCGGCGATCAGCAGCACCGGGTCGGCGGCGAGGGCGAGCGCGATCACCACGCGCTGGCGCATACCGCCGGAAAACTGGTGCGGGTAGTGGTGGTAGCGCTGTTCCGCGCCTGGGATGCCGACTTCCCTCAGCAGGTCCAATGCTTTTTCACGACAAATTTTTTGAGTAAGCGCCAAGTGCGTGCTGATCGTTTCCTCGAGCTGTGCGCCGACGGTGTAGAGCGGATTGAGCGAGGTGAGCGGGTCCTGGAACACCATGCCGATGCGCCGGCCGCGGATGCGTCGCAGCGCTTCCTGCGGCAGCGCGTCGATGCGGCCGCCTTCGAGGCGCACCTCGCCGCCGGCGATGCGCCCGGGGGGCTCGAGCAGGCCGATCAGGGCGAGGCCGGTGATTGACTTGCCGGCGCCCGATTCGCCGACCACGCCAAGCACCTCGCCCGGCGCGATCGCGAAGCTCACGTCGTCGACCGCGACCAGCGTGCCGCGGCGGGTCGGAAATTCGACGCGCAGATGGCGAACGTCGAGGATCATCTGAGCCTGGGGTTCAGCGCGTCGCGCAGCCAGTCGCCGAGCAGGTTGACCGACAGCACGAGGATCACCAGCGCCGCGCCGGGAAACACCGTGATCCACCACTCGCCGGAATAGAGGAACTCGTTGCCGACGCGGATCAGCGTGCCGAGCGAGGGGGTGGTCGGCGGCACGCCGACGCCGAGGAACGAGAGCGTCGCCTCGGTGATGATGGCGACGCCGATGTTGATGGTGGCGATCACCAGCACCGGCCCGATCACGTTCGGCAGCACGTGCGAGGCGAGGATCGCGAGCGGGCCGCGGCCGATGACGCGCGCTGCCTGCACGTATTCCTTGTTCTTCTCGACCAGCGTCGAGCCGCGCACGGTGCGCGCGTAGTCGACCCACCTGGAGAGCGCGATCGCCGCCACCAGCACCGCGACGGCCATCGCATCGTGCGCCTCGGCGGAGAGCCCGATGCGCGCCACGCCGTCGATCAGCAGCGCGATGAGGATCGCCGGGAAGGAGAGCTGCACGTCGGCGACGCGCATGATGAAGGCGTCGAGGCGGCCGCCGAAATAGCCGGAAACCAGTCCGAGAGAGACGCCGAGCAGCATCGCCAGCAGCACCGAGGCGAGGCCGACGACCAGCGACACGCGCGCGCCGTAGAGGATCGAGGAGAGGATGTCGCGGCCCTGGTTGTCGGTGCCGAGCAGATAGGCGCCGTTGCCGCTCTCGCTCCATGCCGGCGGCAGGAAGGCGCTGTTGAGATCGAGCGCGGCGAGGTCGAAGGGGTTCTGCGGCGCGATCCACGGCGCCGCCGCCGCTGCGACCACGCAGACCAGCGTGATCGCGGTCGCGACTACGGTGACCGGCGAGCGGCGGAAACTCCAGGCCAGGTCATGGTCCCAGACCGCAAAGAGGTAGCCCCGAAAACCTGGGGCCCGCATTACTTTACCGTGGCGAAGCGCGCTTGCGGCCGGTCGTCCGGGCTGTAGGAGATGCTGACGTTCTTCTTCATCGCCCAAGGCCGCATCTGGTGGTGCAGCGGGATGTAGTAGGCCTCGTCCCGCGTTTTCAGGAGCGCCTCGCGCAGCAGCGCGTCGCGCGCCTTGGGATCGGTGGCGATCTTGATCGCGTCGATGGTGTTGTCGAGCTTGGGATCGCTCATGCGGCCGAGGTTGAAGCTGCCGTCGGCGCCGGTGGTCTTGGTGCGCACGAGCGACTGTAGCGTGTACAGCCCGTCGAACGTGGCGACGCCCCAGCCGAGCATGTACATGCTCGAGTCGAAGTTGAGGATCTTCGGGATGAAGTTGGCGAAGGGGATGGCATTCAGCTTGGCGCGGATGCCGGCCTTGGCCCACATCGAGACGATGGCCTGGCACACCTTCTCGTCGTTGACGTAGCGGTTGTTCGGGCAGTCGAGGGTGAACTCGAAGCCGTCCGGGTAGCCCGCCTCGGCGAGCAGCTTCTTCGCGCCGGCGATGTCGTACTTGAAGGGCGTGTCGAGCGCCTTCTCGTAGCCGTGCACGCCCGGGGCGATCAGCAGCCCGGCCGGGATCGACAGGCCGCGCATGGTGACGCGGCGGATCGCCTCGCGGTCGATCGCCATGTTGAGCGCCTTCCTCACGCGCACGTCCTTGAACGGGTTCTTGCCCTTCACGCTCGAGTACTTGAGCTCCTCGTTATGCTGGTCCATCGCGAGGAAGATGGTGCGCACCTCGATGCCGTCCTGCACCTTGAGCTTCGGGTCCTTGCGCAGCCGCTCGACGTCCTGCGTCGGCACGTCGGTCACGATGTCGACGTCGCCGGAGAGCAGCGCAGAGATGCGCGTCTGATCCGACTTGATCGGCGTGTAGACGACGTCGGTGACGTTGCCGTCGAGCTTGCCCCACCAGCTCTTGTTGGCGGTGAAGACGATCTGCTTGTCGGGCTCCCAGGACTTGATGATGTAGGGGCCGGTGCCGTTGGTGTTGCGCGAAGCGTAGATCTCTTCCTTCTTGGCGTAGTCCTGCACGTTCTGCGAGCGGTTCTTCTCCGACCAGGCCTTGCTCATGATGCGGAAGTCGACGATGTTCCTGAGCAGGATCGGCGTTGGGCCTTCGAGCAGGAAGTCGACGGTGTAGTCGTCGATCTTCTTCACCTCCTTGATGCCGGTGACGTACACCTGGTTGGTGCCCTGGGGCTGCTTGATCCGGCCGAAGGAGAACACCACGTCGTCGGCGGTAAACGGCGAGCCGTCGTGGAACTTGACGCCTTTCCGCAGCACGAATCGCCAGTGCGTGTCGGAGACCTGCTGCCAACTCGTCGCCAGGCAGGGCTCGATCTTGTAGTCCCTGGTGTAGCGGGTGAGGCCCTCGTAGGTGTACTGCAGGATGGAATGCGTGGTGGCGTGGTTCTGCGAGTGCGGGTCGAGCGTCAGGATGTCGTTCTGCGCCGCCCATCGCAGGTTCACCGCGTTGACGACCGAAGAAAAGACCAGCAGCGCAATGCAAAGCAGTTTTTTCATGGATCCTCCCCGTTACTTGACCGGCAGCGCCTCTTCCACCAGCGCGGCGAGGTAGCCCGCGCCGAGCGGGATCACCTCGTCGTTGAAATCGAAATTCGGGTTGTGCAGGAAGCAGTCGCCGGGACCGCCGCCCTGGCCGAGCCAGACGTAGGCGCCCGGCCGCGCCTGCAGCATGAAAGAGAAATCCTCGCCGCCCATCGTCGGCTCGGCGTCGGTGATTACGTTGCCCTTGCCGAAGATGCGCTCGCCGACGCGCGCGGCGAACGCCGCCTCGCGCTCGCTGTTGATGGTCGCCGGGTAGCCGCGGGTGTAGCTCACCTCGGCGGCGGAGCCCAGCGCTTCGGCCGTTTTTTCGCAGATTTCCTTGACCCGTTTTTCGGCGAGATCGCGCGTCTCCGGACGGAAGCTCCTGACCGTCCCGATCAGCTTGACGAAGTCGGGGATCACGTTGAAAGCGCCGACCTGCGAGGTCTGCATCGAGCAGATGCTGACCACCACCGAGTCGAGCGGGTTGACGTTGCGGCTGGCAATGGTCTGCAGGGCGCTGATCACCTGCGCCGAGGCGACGACCGGGTCGACGGCAAGTTGCGGCACCGCGGCGTGGCCGCCCTTGCCGCGGATGGTGATGATCACCTCGTCGGTGGCCGCCATCATCGGACCTGCGCGCACCGCCATCTTGCCGGGATCCATCGCCGGCCAGTTGTGCAGGGCATACACCTCGCTCGCAGGGAAGCGCTCGAACAGTCCTTCCTTCACCATCACTTCGCCGCCGCCGCCGCCTTCCTCCGCGGGCTGGAAGATGACGTAGGCGGTGCCGTCGAAGTTGCGCGTTTCGGCCAGATAGCGCGCCGCGCCGAGCAGCATGGTGGTGTGGCCGTCATGCCCGCAGGCGTGCATCCGCCCTTCATGTTTTGACTTATAGGAAACGGTGCCTGTTTCGTGCATCGGCAGGCAGTCCATGTCGGCACGCAGGCCGACGCCACGATTCGATTTTCCATTGCGAATAACGCCGACCACCCCGGTCTTCGCCAGGCCGGTGTGCGTCTCGATGCCCCATTTCTTCAGGTACTCGACCACCTTCGACGAGGTGCGGCTCTCCTGGAACGCAAGCTCGGGATGCGCGTGCAGGTCGTGGCGGATCTCGCGCAGCTCGGCGTGGTAGGCGCGGATCTTGTCGACGGGGCTGGTCATGTGGGCTGGATGCGCAGGCGCGGGTCGACCGCATAGTAAAGCAGGTCGACGATCAGGTTGATCAGGACGAAGAAGAAGGCGATCAGGCACAGGTAGGCCGCCATCACCGGGACGTCGGCGAAGCTGACCGCCTGGATGAAGAGCAGCCCCATCCCCGGCCACTGGAACACCGTCTCGGTGATGATGGCGAAGGCGATGATCGCGCCGAGCTGCAGGCCGGTGATGGTGATCACCGGCACCAGGGTGTTGCGCAGCGCGTGGCCGAAGTGGATCGCGCGGTCGGTCAGCCCGCGTGCGCGCGCGAAGCGGATGTAGTCGGTGCGCAGCACCTCCAGCATCTCGGCGCGCACCAGGCGCTGGATCAGGGTCATCTGGAAGAGACCCAGCGTGATCGAGGGCAGGATCAGCGCCTTGAGACCCGACGCCGTGAGGAAGCCCGTCGTCCACCAGCCGATCTGCACCACGTCGCCGCGGCCGAAGGACGGCAGCCAGCCGAGCTGCACCGAGAACACCAGAATCAGCAGGATGCCGATGAGGAACGTCGGCAACGACACTCCCGCAAGCGACACCGCCAACAACACATGAGACAACGCTGAGTGCGGCCGGAGGGCAGTATAGATACCCATCGGAATTCCCAGCGCCAAGGCCAGCAGGGCAGCCACGAACGAAAGCTCGAGCGTCGCCGGCAGCCGCGCCACGAACAGCTTCGACACCGGCTGCACCTGCCGCAGGCTCAGGCCGAACTCGCCCTGCGCCGCGTTGGCGACGAAGTGCGCGTACTGCACGTAGAACGGCCGGTCGAGGCCGAGGTCGCGCGTCACCTGCTGGCGCTGCTCGTCGGTCGCGTCCTGACCGAGCATGAACAGCACCGGATCGCCGACGAAGCGGAACAGCGAAAAGGCGATGAACGCGACCACCAGCATCACGATGACCGCCTGGCCGAGCCGCCGCAGGATAAAGGCGAGCATGGCTCCCATTAGAATCCGCCTGTGTCGCGATTCGCAAGCACCTTGGTCGATTGGCAGCGGCGCCACGGCCGCAAGGGCCTGCCCTGGCAGGGCGCGCGCGATCCCTACCGCGTCTGGCTCTCCGAAGTGATGCTGCAGCAGACCCAGGTTTCTGCCGTCATTCCCTACTACGAACGGTTCTTGAAGAGGTTCCCCACGGTGGAGTCCCTTTCAAGAGCCGATGAAAACGATGTTCTTCAGCTCTGGAGCGGACTCGGCTACTACGCCCGCGGCCGCAACCTGCACAAGGCCGCAAAGCAAATCGTCGCGAATGGTTTTCCCCGCACCGCCGCAAAGATCGCCGAGCTTCCCGGCGTCGGCCGCTCCACCGCCGCTGCCATTGCCGCCTTCGCCTTCGGCGAGCGCGCCGCAATTCTGGATGGCAACGTCAAACGCGTTCTCGCGCGCTACGCCCGCATCAAAGGCTTTCCCGGCGACAAGAAGATAGAAGCAAAACTGTGGACTCTCGCCGACAGCCTGCTGCCCAAGAAGAACATCGAGACCTACACGCAAGCGCTGATGGACCTCGGCGCGACGCTCTGCACCAAGACCAAACCGCGCTGCGGCGACTGTCCCGTCAAGAAGACATGCGTCGCACTCGAGGAAGGACTGACGGGGAAGCTGCCTTCGCCGCGCCCGAAGAAGGCCATTCCATCAAAGACGACGACGTGGCTTGTGCTGCGTCACGCCGGGCAGATTCTGCTGGAGAAGCGTCCGAGCCTCGGAATCTGGGGCGGGCTCTGGTCCTTCCCCGAGATCAACGGCGAAGATCCGGCCGGCTATTGCCGCACAAAGCTCGGCTGCGATCTGGAATCGATGACGCGGCTGGATGATGTCGAGCATGGCTTCACCCACTATCACCTCACCATTCATCCATTGCTTTGCGAGGTGACGCCGACTACGCGCGCCGCGGAGCCTGGCCTGCTATGGATCGATGTCGAAGACGCCGCCCGTGCGGCTACGCCCGCGCCGGTCAGGAAGCTCGTTCAGACTCACCTCTTCTGAATCCCCGCCTTCTCGATTACGGCGGCCCATTTGGCGACGTCGCTCTTGATTCAACGCCCCAGCAGCAGCGCGTTCAGTCTTTCCAGCCGCGCAATGCCGCTCGAAAGCTCCAGCATTTCCTGCTTCGCCGGAAGCGGGAGCGGCAGCAGCTCGGTCAACCGCGCACCGACCCATGAGCAGGAATCCTTGCGCAGCGGCGGCTCGAAGAATGCGGGCTGCTCGGTGATGATGCGCTCGAGCAGCGTGACGCAGCGCGCGCATCCGGAGGGGATCGGGCCGTCCTCGTCGGCGGCGAGCTCTTCTATGGTGCCGCGGGCGAGGCCGTTCGCCTCGACGCGGCGGTCCTTGATGCGAAAACGCCCGGCGCCGAGGGCGATGACCTGGAGGACGCCGAGCTGCGGCATGTCCCAGTTGGTGATCCTGGCGAGGGTGCCCACGTCGGCGGCGACGGCGGGATCGCCCACTTCGCTGCCCTCGAGGATCAGGCAGACGCCGAACGCCGAGCCGTCCTTCAGGCAGACCTTGGCCATGTCCATGTACCGCTGCTCGAAGATGCGCAGCGGCAGGCGGCCGCCGGGGAAGAGGACGGTGTTGAGAGGGAAGAGAGGAACGTCGGTCATTCGTGCGCCGCGCGCGCGAGGCCGCGGTGGCGCACGAGGACTTTCCATTCGCGGCGGAAGTGCTCGGCAAGCCGCTCGACGAGGTACACCGAGCGGTGCCGGCCGCCGGTGCAGCCGATGGCGACGGTGACGT
Organism: Burkholderiales bacterium; assembly: GCA_036496555.1. Lineage (GTDB taxonomy): Bacteria > Pseudomonadota > Gammaproteobacteria > Burkholderiales > SG8-39 > SCGC-AG-212-J23. The sequence goes on from DASXKY010000112.1 coordinate 12,171, forward strand.
AGCTGCGGTTCTCCTTGACGATCTCCGGCAGCCAGCCGGAGAGGAGGCCGCGCACGCTGTCGAGCCAGCGCTCGACGGAGGCTTCGGCGCGCAGGTACTCGACCACGGCGGCGTCGCGCCCGGTGAACGGCCGCAGCTGCGGGTCGTAGTGCGGGTTGGGCAGCATGCGTGCGTCGAGCACCCAGTCGGCGTCGAGCGGCAGGCCGTCGCGGTAGGCGAAGGACTCGAACAGCAGGGTGAGCCCGCTCGAGCCGAGGCCGAGCAGGTCGCGGATCCAGTTCTGCAGCACGCGCGGCTGGAGCTCGCTGGTATCGATACGGTGGCCGAGCTGCGCCACGTCGGCGAGCAGGCCGCGCTCGCGCTCGATGGCTTCCTCGAGCGAGGTGCCGGGGCTGGCGAGCGGATGGCTGCGGCGCGTCTCGGAGAAGCGGCGCAGCAGCGCCGCGGTGGTCGCCTCGAGATAAATCACGCGGCAGTCGACGCCGCGCGCCTGCAGGTGGGCGATCTGCTCGGGCAGCGCGCCGACCGCGGCGCTGCGCGCGTCGATGCTGACGGCGACGCGCTCATGCCCTGCCTCTGCGAGGTAGCCGAGCACCTGGCCGAGGGAGCCCGCCGGCAGGTTGTCGACGCAGTAGTAGCCGCCGTCCTCGAGCACGTGCAGCGCGATGCTCTTGCCCGAGCCCGACAGGCCGCTGATGAGGATGAGCCGCACTACTCTTCGTCGCGCTCCATCTGCTGCTTCTGCCGGCCGAGGAACTCCTGCGTCGAGTCGATGCCGCGCAGCTTGAGAATTTCGTTCCTCACTGCCGCCTCGACCAGCACGGCGAGGTTGCGGCCGGCGGCGACCGGGATGATCACCTTGCGCACGGTGACGCCGAGGATCTCCTCCGACAGTTCGGCGAGCGGCAGCCGCTCGGTGGGATCCTTGCCGCCGGGCAGCGGTTTGGCGAGGTGGCAGATGAGGCGCAGCTTCATCTTCCGGCGCACCGCGGTCTCGCCGAAGATGGTGCGGATGTTGAGCAGGCCCAGGCCGCGCACCTCGATGAAGTCCTTCAGCATCGGCGGGCAGCGCCCCTCGAGCGCGCCGGCGGTGATGTGCGAGAGCTCGACCACGTCGTCGGCGACCAGGCCGTGGCCGCGGCTGATCAGCTCGATGCCGAGCTCGCTCTTGCCGACGCCGGAGTCGCCGGTGATCAGCACGCCCAGGCCGAGCACGTCCATGAACACGCCGTGGCGCTCGACCGTCTCGGCGAGCGCCCTGGCGAGGTAGCGCGAAAGCTTCTCGATCAGCTTGGGCGCCGGCAGCGGCGTGGCGAACACCGCGGTCGCCGTCTGCCGCGCCGCCTCGACCAGCTCCGGAAAAGGCTTCACGCCGTCGGCGAAGATCACGATCGCCGGCTTCGCCGCGATGAGCCGCGCGGCGAGCTCCTTGCGCTTGGCCGCGGGATGCCGCTCGGCGAACTGCGCCTCGTAGGCGCCGATCACCTGGATCGCGTTGGGGTGGCTGAGGTTGAGATGGCCGATCAGCGCGGCCGCGGCGGCGGCGTCGCTGTCGACGGCCGTGCCGGCCTCGCGCCCGGCGACCCACGCGAGCGAGAGCGCCTCGCGGTTGTCGTCATGCAGCCGCGCGACGTTGACCCGGTGCATCCGGCTGCCAGGACTGGACGAGCTGGTGGAGGGCGGCGGCGTCGGCCGCCTGCAGCATCTGCTCGCGCAGCGGCTTGTCGCTGAACATCTGCGCGAGCTCGGAAAGGATCTGCAGGTGCTTCTCGGTGGCCTTTTCCGGCACCAGCAGGAAGAAGGCGAGGCCGACCGGGTTGCCGTCGGGCGCTTCGAACGGCACCGGCTGCGCGAGCCGGTAGAAGGCGCCGAGCGCCTCCTTCAGACCCTTGATGCGGCCGTGCGGGATGGCGACGCCCTGGCCGAGGCCGGTCGAGCCGAGCTTCTCGCGGTCGAAGAGGGCGTCGAACACCAGGCCGCGCGCGATGCCGTGCTGGTTCTCGAACAGCAGCGCCGCCTGCTCGAACAGGCGCTTCTTGCTCGTCGCCTGCAGGTCGGCGACGACGTGGCTGGGGGACAGCAGTCTGGCAACGAGGCTCATGCGTCGGGAGTCGGCGTCCTCTTCTCGTACAGCTTGTCCTTATAGCGTAGCACCTGCCGGTCGAGCTTGTCGGCGAGCAGATCGATGGCGGCGTAGAGATCGCCGTTCTCGCACTCGCAGTGCAGGTCCTTGCCGCGCACGTGCAGCGTCACCTCGGCCTTTTGCTTGAGCTTTTCCACCGTCAGGATCACGTGCGCGTCGATGACATGGTCGAAGTGGCGCGTGATGCGCTCGAGCTT
>DASXKY010000113.1:0-5604 GCA_036496555.1 Burkholderiales bacterium
GCCATAGAGCTTGCCGGAGTACTCGAGCAACGGCCCGACCGCGTGCTTGAGCGTGGTCAACTTCTGCTTCACATAGTAGAGCGCCTCGATGTTCTCGCGCGCCGAGCCGCCCTTGAAGATCTTCTCCTCGAGCGCCTCGAGCTCGGTCTCGATCGCGTCGAGCACCGGGAAGTAGCGGTCGACCACCGCGTCCAGGATGAAGTAGAAGACGTAGCCGGAACCGAACTTCAGGAGGTGCGGCTCGCGCTCGGCGCGGTTGCGCACCTCCTGGAAGCCGCGCTCGCTGCGGTTGCGCACGGTGAGGACGTAGTTGGGGCCGACGAAGACGTCCACCTCGCCGACCTTCAGCTCGTCGCCCTGCACCTCCACGGTATTCAGCACGGCGAACACGGAATCGCCGTATTCCTCGACCTTCGGCCGCTGGTGGCCGTGGCGCGCATCCTCGACCGCGAGCGGGTGCAGGTCGAACTCCTCCTGCGCCTGCGCCAGCTCCGCCTCGGTGGCGTCCTTCAGCGCCACCCAGACGAAGCAGCCGGGCTTCTTCAGCCACTCGCTGATCTCGCGCGGCTCGATGTCGGCGATCCGGCGTCCGTCCTGGTAGGCCACGCAGTTGACGAGCATGGGACGGCATAATACGTATTTTTCGCCGGGATTCTCATGACAGAGATCAGCCGCCGGGCCGCCAGCCTGGGTACCGAAAACGCCTTCGTGGTCCTCGCCGAGGTGAACGCCCTCGCGCGCGCCGGCAAGGACATCATCAGCTTCTGCATCGGCCAGCCCGACTTCCCGGCCCCCGAGCACGTGCAGGAAGCCGCGATCCGCGCCATCAAGGGCGGCAAGCATGGCTATACGCCGTCGGCCGGGATCGACGAGCTGCGCCAGGCCGCGGCGCGCTACATGGCGCAGATGCGGGGCGGCCTGCCGATCCGCCCGGAGGACGTGGTGGTCGGCGCCGGCGCCAAGCCCTTCATCGCCTACGCCATCCTTTCGACCACCGACTACGGCGCGGGCGACGAGGTCATCTACCCGAATCCGGGCTTCCCGATCTACGAATCGCAGATCATCGCCAACGGCGCAGTGCCCAAGCCGATCTACCTGCGCGAGGCGAAGGGGTTTTCATTCGATCTTTCCGACTTGGAAAAATTGATTTCCAAAAAGACCAAACTGCTGATCCTCAACTACCCCCACAACCCGACCGGCGGGTCGCTTGCCAAGGACGAGCTGTTCAAGATTGCCGAGGTTCTGAAGAAGCATCCGCAGGTGTGGGTGTATGCGGACGAGATCTATTCAAGACTAGCTTTCGATGAAACCTTTTTTTCGATCGCCCAGGTGCCAGGGATGTACGAGCGCACCATCATCTCCGACGGCGCCTCGAAGACCTGGGCGATGACGGGCTGGCGCATCGGCTTCACCTCGAACCCGGTCCTCGCGCCGCACTTCACCCGCTGGATCACCAACACCGAGTCGTGCGCTTCGCAGATCAGCCAGTGGGCGGCGGTGGAGGCGATCAACGGCCCGCAGGACGCCGCGGAGATGATGAAGAAGAGCTTCCTGGAACGAAGGAATTTGATCGTCAATTTATTGAACAAGGTGCCTGGAGTCTCGTGCCTGACGCCCGGAGGCGCGTTCTACGTCTGGCCGAACGTCACCGAGGCCTGCCGCCTGGTCGGCGCCGCGGACTCGGAAGAGTTCCGGAAGCGCCTGCTCAACGAGGCGGGCGTCGCCGTCCTCGCCGACATCCACTTCGGTGCGCGCGTCCCCGGCGAAGGCCAGCACGTGCGCTTCTCCTACGCCGCCTCCAAGCAGGCGATCGAGGCAGGTGTCGCCCGCATGGCGGATTTCATCAAGAAAAACACCCGCAAGGTCGCATGAGCGTGTGGCGGCCCTCGGTGACGGTCGCGGCCGTCATCGAGCGAGACGGCAAGTTCCTGTTCGTCGAAGAGATGATCGACGGCCGCAAAGTGATCAACCAGCCCGCCGGTCATCTTGATCCGGGCGAATCGCTGGCGGCGGGCTGCGCGCGCGAGGTGCTGGAAGAAACCGCGCACCGCTTCGAGCCCACGGGGCTGGTTGGGATCTACCGGTGGCACTACGCTCCGAAGGACGTCACTTTCCTGCGTTTTTGCTTTAGGGGGAACGTTCTCGGCGTCGAAGACCGCAAGCTGGACAAGGAAATCATCCGCACGCTCTGGCTCACCCCTGCCGAGGTGAAGGCAAGCGCAGCGGCGCGATCTCCTCTGGTTTCCAGATGCGTCGAAGACTGGCTGGCGGGACGGAACTATCCGCTGGACGTCTTCTCCAGGGATTTCCCGTGAAGATCGTCGTCGGCATGTCGGGTGGGGTGGATTCCTCGGTCGCCGCGCTGCTCCTGAAGCGCGCGGGGCACGACGTCGTCGGCCTGTTCATGAAGAATTGGGAGGACGACGACAACGACGAGTACTGCTCGACCCGGCAGGATCTGATCGACGCCGCCGCCGCGGCCGACGTGATCGGCATCGACCTCGAGGCGGTCAACTTCGCCGCCGAGTACAAGGACCGCGTCTTCGCCGAGTTCCTGCGCGAGTACTCGGCCGGCCGCACGCCCAACCCGGACGTGCTGTGCAACGCCGAGATCAAGTTCAAGGCCTTCCTCGACCACGCCATGCGCCTCGGCGCGGAAAAGATCGCCACCGGCCACTACGCGAGAATTGGTTTTTCAGAAAACATTTTTCATCTCGTTCGTGGACGGGATGCCTCGAAGGATCAAAGCTATTTCCTGCATCGCCTGAACCAGGCGCAGCTCTCGCGGGTGATGTTCCCGGTCGGCGAAATGAACAAGTCCGCGGTGCGCCGGATCGCCCTCGACGCCGGGCTGCCGAACCACGCCAAGAAGGACTCGACCGGCATCTGCTTCATCGGCGAGCGGCCGTTCAGGGATTTCCTGAACCGGTATCTGCCGAAAATTCCCGGGCCGATAAAAACGCCGGATGGAAAAACCATCGGTGAGCATATCGGGCTCGCCTTCTACACGATCGGTCAGCGCAAAGGGATCGGCATCGGCGGGGCGGGGGACGCTTGGTACGTGGCAGAGAAGCGCATCCGGGAGAATGAGCTGGTGGTGGTGCAGGGGCACGACCACCCGCTGCTCCTCAAGAGAACTCTCCAGGCCGAAGATACATCCTGGACCTCCGGACGCTCGCCGCGCGACACGTCACATACCGCAAAGACACGCTATAGACAGGCGGATGCGGCGTGCACGGTCGCGTCGACGGATAGAGGGATGCAAGTCGAGTTCGCGGCTCCGCAGTGGGCGGTGACGCCGGGACAATCCGTCGTTCTCTACGACGGCGAGGTGTGCCTCGGCGGCGGGGTGATTACGTAGCGTTTTACTTCGGCGCTACCGGAACGGTGTCGGCGAACGCCGGCCGCTCCATCATCTTGTCGTAGTGGCGCGAGACCGGCTGGTACTCGGCGCGCCAGTCGACGGCGCCCGGCTTCCTGAAGTCGAGCCAGCCCACGCAGCAGCCGACCGCGATGTCGGCGAGCGAGTAGCGCTCGCCGTGGCAGAAAGCGCCGATCTCCTTGGCGATTTGCTCCATGCCGCGCTTCATGCGCGCTAGCTGCTTGTCCTGCCAGGCCTTGCTCTGCTCCTTCTTGTCGCGCAGCGACTCGTAGCGCCACAAGAGGCCCGCGTCGAGCACGCCGTCGGCGAGCGCCTCCCAGCGGCGCACCGCGGTGCGGTCGCGGTTGGTGTCTGGGATCAGGCGGCTGATCGGCGAGACGTTGTCGAGGTACTCGACGATGACGCGCGAGTCATATAGCGCGGTGCCGTCGTCGAGGAGCAGCGTCGGGATCTTGCCGAGCGGGTTGTGCGCGTTGACCGGGTTTTCGGCCGGCGCGACATCCACCATCTGCAGGTCGCACTCGATCTTCTTCTCGGTGAGCACGATGCGCACCTTGCGCGTGTACGGGCTGGCGGTCGCGGCGAGCAGCTTCATGAGGGCGGCGATTATAACGTCCGAAATATGCTGTGAAGCTGCCTTTGCAGCGCCGGCAGCACTTCTTTCGCAAACCACGGGTTCCTCTTCTGCCAGCCGATGGTGCGCCAGCTCGGGTGCGGCAGCACGAAGTACTCGGGCAGGTACTCCTTGAACGCGCGCACGGTCTCGCCGAGAGTCCTCTTGCGCGAGTCTTTCAGATAGAAGGCCTGAGCATAGCTGCCCACCAGCAGCGTGAGCTCTATGTTCGGCAAGGCCTCGCGAAAGCGAGGTTGCCAGATCGGCGCGCACTCGCGCCGCGGCGGCAGGTCGGCACCGCCGACCGTGCCCGGATAGCACAGGCCGACGGGCACGATCGCGATGCGCGAAGCGTCGTAGAACGCATCGCGGTCCAGGTCGAGCCAGCCGCGCAGCACGTCGCCAGAGGGATCGTTCCACGGCAGGCCGGTCTCGTGCACGCGCCGGCCCGGCGCCTGGCCGACGATCAGCAGGCGCGCTTTCGCGCCGGCGCGGACCACCGGCCGCGGCTCGTGCGGCAGGTGCTTCGCGCACACGCGGCAGGCGCGCGCCTCGGAGAGCAGAATTCGCATCCCCTCTATAATAGAGGCATGCCTTCGCCGCTCGCCGCGCTCTCGCCGCTCGACGGGCGATACGCAAGGACCGCCGAGCCGCTGCGCGCGTTCTTCAGCGAGCAGGCCCTCATCCGCTACCGCGTCAAGGTCGAGCTCGCCTGGCTGGAGGCCCTGGCCGCCGAGCGCAGCATCAGGGAAATCAGGCCGTTCTCTGTCGGGACGAAAAAAGCTTTCTTCAATCTGGAGAAAGCCTTTTCCGAGAAGGACGCGGAGCAGATCAAGGCGATCGAGGCCGAGACCAACCACGACGTCAAGGCGATCGAGTATTGGCTGCGCGCGAAGCTCGCGAAGAACGCCGAGGCGAGCAAGGCGCTCGAGTTCATCCACTTCGCCTGCACTTCCGAGGACATCAACAACCTGTCCTACGCGCTGATGATGGCCGAGTCGCGCAGCCGCGTGATGCTGCCGAAGCTCGCCGAGATCGTCGCCGCGCTGCGCGCGCTGGCGAAGCGTCACGCGGCGCTGCCGATGCTCTCGCGCACGCACGGGCAGCCGGCGTCGCCGACCACGCTCGGCAAGGAGATGGCCAACTTCGCGCACCGCCTCGAGCGCGCAGCCGCGCGCATCGCCAAGGTCCCGGTGCTCGGCAAGGCGAACGGGGCGGTCGGCAACTACAACGCGCACAGCATCGCCTATCCCGGCGTCGACTGGCAGCGCTTCAGCCGCCGCTTCGTCGAGAAACTGGGCCTCGAGGCCAACCCGTACACCACGCAGATCGACCCGCACGACTGGCTCGCCGAGCTGCTCGATGCCTACGCGCACGCCAACAGCGTGCTGCTCGACCTCGACCGCGACCTGTGGGCCTACATCTCGGTCGGCTACTTCAAGCAGAAGACGAAGAAGGGCGAAGTCGGCTCCTCGACCATGCCGCACAAGGTGAACCCGATCGACTTCGAGAACTCCGAGGGCAACATCGGCATCGCCAACGCGCTGCTGCGCCACCTCGCCGACAAGCTGCCGGTGTCGCGCTGGCAGCGCGACCTGTCCGACTCGAC
>DASXKY010000114.1:0-13490 GCA_036496555.1 Burkholderiales bacterium
GAGACGCTCGACCTGGCCAGGCGCGCCGATGCGATCCTGTTCGGCGCGGTTGGTGACCCCAGCTGCGACAAGCTCGAGCGCGCGCTGCGGCCGGAGCAGGCGATCCTCGGCCTGCGCAAGGAGCTGCGGCTGTTCGCCAACCTGCGCCCGGCGCAGGTCTTTCCCGAGCTTGCCGACGCGTCGTCGCTCAAGCCGGAGATTATCGCCGGGCTCGACATCCTCATCGTGCGCGAGCTGACCGGCGACATCTACTTCGGCCAGCCAAAGGGCATTCGGCAGAAAAGCGGCGTGGATGGATCCGAGCGCGAAGGGTTCGACACGATGCTCTACAGCGAGAGCGAAGTGCGGCGCATCGCGCGCGTCGGCTTCGAGGCCGCGCGCAAGCGCTCGAAAAAACTGTGTTCGGTCGACAAGGCGAACGTACTGGAGACGTCGCAGCTCTGGAAAGAGACGATTTCTCAAGAATCAAAAAAATATCCGGATATCGAGCTGAGCCACATGTACGTCGACAACTGCGCGATGCAGCTCGTGCGCAACCCGAAGCAGTTCGACGTCATCGTCACCGGCAACATGTTCGGCGACATCCTGTCCGACGAGGCGTCGATGTTGACCGGCTCGATCGGCATGCTGCCTTCGGCGGCGCTCGACGAGCGCGGCAAGGGGCTTTACGAGCCGATCCACGGCACGGCGCCAGACATCGCCGGCAAGGGCATCGCCAATCCGCTCGCCACCATCCTTTCGGCGGCGATGATGCTGCGCTATTCGCTCGGCCAGCCGCAGGCCGCGGATCGGTTGGAAGCGGCCGTGCGCAAGGTGTTACGCGATGGCTATCGGACCGCGGACATCTACACGCCCGGTACGCGCAAGGTTGGCACGAAAGAAATGGGCGACGCCGTGCTGGTGGCCCTATAAACTACTGTTTATGTTGAGAGTAGGCATCGTCGGTTGGCGTGGAATGGTCGGCTCGGTCCTGGTGCAGCGGATGCGCGAGGAGCGCGACTTCGACCACCTGGAGCCGGTGTTCTTCTCGACCTCGCAGGTGGGCGGCAAGGGCCCGGCCATCGGAAAAGAAAGCGAGCCGGTGAAGGATGCCAAAGACATCGCGGCGCTGAAGGCGCTACCCGTGATCGTGTCCTGCCAGGGTGGCGACTACACCAACGAGGTCCATCCGCAGCTGCGCAAGGCCGGCTGGAAGGGCTACTGGATCGACGCGGCGAGCGCCCTGCGCATGCAGGACGACGCCGTCATCATCCTCGACCCAGTGAACATGCCGCTCATCAAGGAATCCCTGCAGAAGAGCGTCAAGAACTACATCGGCGGCAACTGCACGGTCAGCCTGATGCTGATGGGCCTCGCCGGCCTGTTCCAGCGCGACCAGATCGAGTGGATGACCAGCATGACCTACCAGGCCGCCTCCGGCGCCGGCGCCGCCAGCATGCGCGAGCTGGTCTCGCAGATGGCCCAGGTCGGCGACAGCTCGAAGGCGCTGCTCGATGATCCCGCCGCGGCAATTCTCGACATCGACCGCAGCGTGTCGGATGCGATCCGCTCGCGCTCGCTGCCGAAAGAGACCATCGGCCATCCTCTCGCCGGCAGCCTGCTGCCGTGGATCGACAAGGACCTCGGTAACGGCCAGAGCCGCGAGGAATGGAAAGGCGAGGCCGAAACCAACAAGATTCTGGGGCGCAACGGCAACGCGATTCCCATCGACGGCATATGCGTGCGCATCGGTGCGATGCGTTGCCACAGCCAGGCGCTCACTATCAAGCTGCGCCGGCCGCTGCCCCTCGACGAGATCGAAGGGATGCTCGCCGACGCCCACGACTGGGTGAAAGTCGTGCCCAACCGGCGCGAGGAGTCGCTTGCGGAGCTGACACCCGCCGCCGTGACCGGCAAGCTGTCCGTGCCAGTCGGCCGGCTACGCAAGTTGCCGATGGGGGACGACTATCTGACCGCCTTTACGGTTGGAGACCAGCTGCTCTGGGGGGCCGCCGAACCGCTCCGGCGGATGGTCAGAATCCTTCTGGAGTCAGGGCGGATGGCGTAGAAAAGCGAGAAAAATACTCAATTTGCAGCAGTAAGGCCATGATGTTAAGGTACTTGGCTCCAGCAGCTAAGCAGAACAGGGTGGGGAAAAACGTGGGTAGATCGATCGCTTTCGCGATGTTCGCGGCCGCGCTGTCGCTCGCAGCGTCGTCGGCGCACGCCGCTGGCCTCGGCAAGATCAACGTTCTTTCCGCGCTCGGTCAGCCGCTCAACGCGGAAATCGAGATCGTCCAGCTGCAGCAGGGTGAGGATGATGGGCTCGTCGCGCGACTGCCAGCCCTCGATGCGTTTACCGCCGCCGGCATTGACCCGAGCGCCGTGCTCACCAGCGTCCGGTTAAGCATTCAGCGCCGCAACAACCGCCCGTACGTCAAAGTCACGAGCCTGCAGCCGGTGGACGATCCGTTCCTCGAGATGCTGATCGAGCTGCAGTGGAGCGGCGGTCGCCTGGTTCGCGAGTACACGGTGCTACTCGATCCGCCCGAATACAAGTCGCAGCAGCAGGCGCTTGCCGCCGCAGCGGCCGCCAAGCCGACGCCCGCTCCGGCCCCTGAGATGAAGCCGCAGCCGAAGCCCGAGCCGACGCCCGAGGCGCCCAAGCCCGAAGCGGCGGCAGCCGCGGCCGCTGCAACCGCCGCGGCGGAGCCGAAAGCCGAACCGGCGCCGGAGGCCAAGCCCGAGGCGAAGGCGGAGGGGGAGCCGAAGATCGAAGCGCAGCCGCTGCCTGCGGCACCCGTCGCACCTACGCCCGCAGCAGTCGCCGCGGCGCCCGCGACGACGATGTATGAAGTGAAGAAAGGCGACACGCTGAGCAAGATCGCCGGCCAGAACCTGCCCGCCGGCGTCACGCTCAACCAGATGCTGATCGCGATCTACCGCACCAATCCGGATGCGTTCATCCGCGACAACATCAATCTGGTCAAGGCCGGCCATACCCTCAACATCCCGGACGCCGATACGGTCGGCACCGTCGAGCGGGCGGACGCGAACCGGCTGGTGTCCGCGCACATCGCCGACTTCAACGAATACCGCAGCCGTCTCGCCGGTACGCCGGTCGTGGCCGAGAGCGCGCCGCGGCAGCGCGAATCCACCGGAAAGATCGAGCCGAAGCCGGCCGCCACGCCGCCCGCGGGCGGCCAGGATCAGCTCAGGCTGTCGAAGGCCGATTCGCAGAAACCTTCTGCGGTCGGATCGCGCGCGGCGCAAGGCGACGATGCCGCTGCGCGCGAGCGTGCCCTGAAGGAAGCCCAGTCGCGGGTGCAGGACCTGGAGAAGAATGTCACCGACTTGCAGAAGCTGCTTGAGCTGAAGAACCAGCAGCTCGCCGAGCTCGAGAAGCGCGCCGGTGGCGGCAAGCCGGCCGCGACGCCGTCCCCCGCTCAGACGGCGCCGGCGCCGGCACCGGCGGCGAAGGCACCCGAACCCACCAAGCCGGCGCCCGCGCCGGCCGCAAAAGCGCCCGAGCCCGCGAAGCCTGCGGCGCCGCCGGCTCCTCCGATCGTCGCCGCGCAGACACCCAAACCCGCTGCCGAGCCGGCCAAGCCGGCCGCCGAGCCTGCGAAACCCGCTGCCGAGGCGCCCAAGCCGGCGGCTCCCGCTGCCCCGGCCGCACCTGCGCCCGCCGCGAAGGCGCCCGAACCCGCCAAGCCCGCGCCGAAGCCCGAGCCGAGCTTGGTCGACGAGTTCATGGACAACCCGGTCGCCCTCTACGGCCTGGGTGGAGTATTTGTGCTGCTCGTCGGATACGGTGTTTGGGCCGTCCGCAGAAAAAAAAAGGCGCAAGCAAGATTTCAAGATAGCGTTCTAGGCGCCACCTCGGGCGCGGCGTCCGTGTTTGGCACGCCGGCCGGCGCTTCGGCGTCGGGCGCCCAGGCGGTTTCGCAAGCGTCGGTCAGTCAGCCGGCAGGCCTCGAGGCCGAAGAGGTCGATCCGATCGCGGAAGCCGACGTTTACATGGCGTACGGCCGCGATGCTCAGGCCGAGGAGATCCTCAAGGAAGCCTTGCAGAAGGACGCGAACCGCACGGCGGTGCACGTCAAGCTGCTCGAAATCTACGCCAACCGAAAGGACACGCAGGCGTTCGAGCAGGCTGCGGCGAAGCTGAAGAGCCTGACCAACGGCGCTGGCCCGGAGTGGGAGAAAGCGGCCGCGCTCGGGCGTTCGATCGATCCGCAGAACGGCCTGTATGGTGGCGCCGCGGCGGCAGCTGCGGCAGGGGGCGCCGCGCCGGCCGCGTCTCCGGCGCTCGACTTCGATCTCGGCGGCGCGAGTGCGAGCGCCGCCGCTGCGCCCGATATCTCGCTCGACACGCCGACGCAGGAGCCCGGCGCGCCGGGCAACATCGACTTCGACCTCGGCAGCGCACCAGCCGCGGAAGCGACGCCACCGACGGACTTCACGCCCGAGGGCACGCTCATCATGAGCGCCTCCGCGCCGGACTCGACGGCGGGCGGGCTGGATTTCGACCTCGGCTCGCCGAAGACGGAGACCCCGCCGCCGGCCGCGCGGGCACCCGCTGCGCCAGCGAGCGATGGCGGTCTCGATTTCGATCTGAAGCTGGACGACCTGCCCGGCGCGAACGCGCCCGCGGCGGCGGAGCCGCCGGCGCCCGACCTGTCCTCGATCAGCCTCGATCTCGGCGCGAGCGCCGAGCCGTCGGCGCCGTCCGGCGCGGGCTCCTCGGATCCGAAATGGCAGGAGGTCGCCACCAAGCTCGATCTCGCTAAAGCGTATGAGGAGATGGGCGACAAGGACGGCTCACGCGAGTTGCTCAACGAAGTCATGAAGGACGGCGACGCCGCGCAGAAGGGTCAGGCGCAGCAGTTGCTCGCCAAGCTGGGCTAGGTTCCATCAGGATTGCTCTAGGCCTCGAGTACGACGGCAGTCGGTTCCTCGGCTGGCAGACCCAGCCCGGCGGCGGCGCGGTGCAGGATGCACTTGAGCGCGCGCTCGCCGGGATCGCCGGCGACGCGGTGAACGTCAACTGCGCCGGGAGAACCGATCGCGGCGTCCACGCCCGCCTGCAGGTGGTGCACTTCGATACCGCTGTAGAGCGGCCGGAATCTGCGTGGGTACGCGGCGTGAACGCTCTTCTCCCCGACACCGTGGCGGTGCTCTGGTCGCGCCGCGTAGACGCCGAATTCCATGCCCGCTACAGTGCGGTTGCGCGCGTCTATCGTTATGAACTGCTCAACCGCCCGGTGCGCCCGGCGCTGGGTGCCACGCAGGTCGGCTGGTTCCACCTTCCGCTCGACGTCGCCAGGATGCGCGCCGCCGCTGCACATCTCGTCGGCGAGCATGACTTCTCCGCCTTCCGCTCCGCGGAGTGCCAGGCCAAATCGCCCGTGCGCACGCTGCACGCGCTCGAAATCGAACGACTTGGCGAGAGGGTCGATTTCGTGCTGCGCGCGAACGCTTTTCTCCACCACATGGTGCGAAACCTCGTGGGTACGCTCGTGTACGCCGGTAAAGGCACGCTTTCCCCTCAGGACGTCAGGGAAATTCTCCGTTTGAAGGACCGCGGCAGGGCGGCACCGACGTTCGGGCCCGAGGGTCTGTACCTTGAGAAAATAGAATACGAGACCAGATGGGGCCTACCGACATGAGGACGCGGGTGAAGATCTGCGGCATCACCCGTCCCGCTGACGCGCGTGCGGCGGCGGAAGCGGGCGCCGACGCCATCGGGCTGGTGTTCTATCCGCCGAGCCCGCGTTTCCTCGCGGTCGAGCGCGCGGCCGAGATCCGCGACGCGCTGCCGCCGTTCGTGCAGACGGTTGCGCTTTTCGTGAATGCGGACGCTGCGCAGGTGGCGCAGGTGATCGGCCGGGTCAAGCCCGGCATGCTGCAGTTCCACGGTGAGGAGTCACCGCAGTTCTGCGGCCAATTCGGCGTGCCTTATGTCAAGGCGTGCCGGGTAAAGCAAGGCGTTGATTTGATAGAATACCTCCAGCCTTTTTCAGGCGCGGCGGCGTGGCTCCTCGACAGCTTCGTCGAAGCTTACGGCGGAGTCGGCGAGCGTTTCGACTGGTCCCTGGTACCGCGCGGTCTCGAGCGGCCGCTCATCCTCTCGGGCGGACTTGAGCGAGGCAACGTCGGCGAGGCGGTGCGTCGGCTGCAGCCTTGGGGCGTCGACGTCTCGAGCGGCGTCGAATTGGCGAAAGGCATCAAGGATGCCGCGAAAATCGCCGCCTTCATCGCGGAGGTCAGGAATGCGGATGTATGACTTGCCGGACGGGCGAGGGCACTTCGGCCCTTACGGCGGCGTGTTCGTCGCCGAGACGCTGAGCGCGGCGCTCGAGCAACTGCGCGCGGCGTATGAGCATGCGCGCAACGATCCCGCGTTCCAGGCCGAGTTCAGGTACGAGCTCAAGCATTACGTTGGGCGCCCAAGTCCAATTTATTTCGCAAAAAGACTCACCGAAAAGTGCGGCGGCGCGCGCATCTACATCAAGCGCGAGGACCTGAACCATACCGGCGCGCACAAGATCAACAACACCATCGGCCAGGCGCTGCTCGCACGCAACATGAAGAAACCGCGCGTCATCGCCGAGACCGGCGCCGGCATGCACGGCGTCGCCACAGCGACCGTCGCCGCGCGCTACGGCATGGAGTGCGTGGTGTACATGGGCGTGGAGGACGTCAAGCGCCAGGCCGCCAACGTGCACCGCATGGCCGTGCTCGGCGCGAAAGTCGTGCCGGTCGAGTCCGGCTCGCGCACGCTGAAGGACGCGCTCAACGAAGCGATGCGCGACTGGGTTACCAACGTCGACAGCACGTTCTACATCATCGGCACGGTCGCCGGCCCGCATCCCTACCCGATGATGGTGCGCGATTTCCAGAAGGTGATCGGCGAAGAGAGCATCGCGCAGATGCAGGAGCTCGCCGGCCGGCAGCCAGATGCCGTGCTCGCCTGCGTCGGCGGCGGATCGAACGCCATGGGCATCTTCTATCCCTACATCGCGCACGAGCAAGTCCGCCTGATCGGTGTCGAGGCGGCGGGCGAGGGGCTCGAGACCGGCCGGCACGCGGCGTCGCTTTGCGCCGGGAGACCCGGGGTACTGCACGGCAACCGCACTTACCTTCTGCAGGACGTCAACGGCCAGATCGTCGAGACGCATTCGGTGTCGGCGGGGCTCGACTATCCCGGCGTCGGCCCGGAGCACGCATGGCTGAAGGACAGCAAGCGAGCCGAGTATGTCGCCGTGACCGACGACGAGGCGTTGGCGGCGTTCCACGAGCTGTGCCGCAGCGAAGGCATTATTCCGGCGCTCGAGTCGGCGCACGCGGTGGCGCAAGCGCTGAAGATGGCGCCGAGCATGAAACAGGACGCGATCCTCCTCGTCAATCTTTCCGGTCGGGGCGACAAGGACATGCATACCGTCGCCGAGCGCTCGGGGAAGAAGCTTTGATGTCGCGCATCCAGGCCCGCTTCTCGGCGCTCGCGCAGGCGAGGCGTAAGGCGCTGATCCCGTACATCACTGCCGGCGACCCGCACCCGTCGCTGACCGTGCCGCTGATGCGCGGGCTGGTCGAGGCGGGCGCCGACATCCTCGAGCTCGGCGTGCCGTTCTCTGATCCGATGGCCGACGGACCGGTGATCCAGCGTTCGGGCGAGCGGGCGCTGAAGCACGGCGTCGGCCTCAAGGACGTGCTCGGGATGGTGATGGAGTTCCGCAAAAGCGATTCGGCCACCCCCGTTGTGCTCATGGGCTACGCCAATCCGGTCGAAGCCATGGGCGTGGAGAAGTTCGCGGCCGCGGCGAGGGGCGCCGGCATCGATGGCGTGATCGTGGTCGACTATCCGCCGGAGGAATGCCTCGAGTTCTCGGCGCTGATGAAGAAAAGCGACATCGACCCGATTTTCCTGCTCGCGCCGACCTCGACGAAGAAGCGCATCGACGAGGTGGCGAGGAGCGGCAGCGGCTACCTGTACTACGTAGCGCTGCGCGGAGTGACCGGCGCCGCGAATATCGACCTTACCGACGTGGCCGCGCACATGCCGCAGATTCGCAAGGCCACCAAGCTTCCCATCGGCGTCGGCTTCGGCATCCGCGATGCCGAGTCCGCGCGCCGCGTGGCGCAGTCGGCCGACGCGGTGGTGATCGGCAGCCGCATCATCCAGGAGATCGAGGCGGGCAGCGCCGATTCGGCGGTGTCCCGCGTGAAGGCTTTCCTCAAACCCATCCGACAGGCGCTTGATACATGAGCTGGCTGCAAAAACTTCTGCCGCCCAAGATCCAGCGCACCGGCAGCAGCGCGCGCAAGACCGTTCCAGAGGGGCTGTGGACCAAGTGCGCGTCCTGCGACGCGGTGCTCTACAGCACCGACCTCGAGAAGAACCTCAACGTCTGCCCGAAATGCGGCCACCACGAGCGCCTCGGCGCGCGGCCGCGCCTCGACGCGCTGCTCGACGCCGACGGGCGCTTCGAGATCGGCTCCGAGGTGATGCCGGTCGATACGCTCAAGTTCAAGGACTCGCGCCGCTACACCGAGCGCCTGGCCGAAGCGCAGGAGCAGACCGCCGAAGGCGACGCGCTGGTCGTGATGCAGGGCGCGATCAAGGGCCTCGGCGTGGTGTGCGCGGCGTTCGAGTTCGACTTCATGGGCGGCTCGATGGGCTCGGTGGTCGGCGAGCGCTTCGTACGCGGCGTGCGCGTGGCGATCGAGCAGAAGCTGCCGTTCGTCTGCGTCAGCGCCTCCGGCGGCGCGCGCATGCAGGAAGGGCTGCTTTCGCTGGTGCAGATGGCGAAGACCACCGCCGCGCTCACCGATCTCGCCGAACGCGGCCTGCCGTTCGTCTCGGTACTGTCGGACCCGACCATGGGCGGCGTGTCGGCGAGCTTCGCGATGATCGGCGACGTGGTGGTCGCGGAGCCGAAGGCGCTGATCGGCTTCGCCGGGCCGCGCGTGATCGAGCAGACCGTGCGCCAGAAGCTGCCCGAGGGCTTCCAGCGCGCCGAGTTCCTGCTCGAGAAGGGCGCGATCGACATGATCGTCGACCGCCGCCAGCTGCGCGACAAGCTGCACGGCGTGCTCTCGCTGCTGCTCGCTCTGCCCGCCGACGCGGCGGCGTGACCCTCCTTGCCGACGTCGCGCGCACCTCGGGCGAGGTGGGGCGCACGTCGAGCCGCTTAGCGAAGGTCGCGGCCCTGGCCGCGTGCATGAAGCGCCTCGAACCCGCGGAAATCGAGGTCGCCATTCCCTATCTGAGCGGCAACGTACGCCAGGGAAAGCTTGCGGTCGGCTTCGAGATGCTGCGCTCCGCACGTCCGCCATCCGTGCAGCCTTCGCTCACGCTGGCCGAGGTCGATTCCATCTTTACCGATCTAAAGGCCGTAAAAGGCAAAGGCGCAGCGCAGCGGCGCGAAGCGCTGCTGAAGAGCCTGCTTGAAAGAGCGACGGAGGTGGAGCAGGACTTCCTGAAGCGATTGATCGTCGGCGAACTGAGGCAAGGGGCGCTGGAAGGCGTCATGCTCGACGCCCTGGCCGCGGCGACGGGAGTGCCTGCTGTGGACGTCCGTCGCGCGGCCACGTTCGCGGGCGGCGTCGCGCAGGTCGCGCGCGCGGCGCTCACGGGCGGCGCAGCAGCGCTCGAGGCATTCTCGATCCGGCCGATGCGGCCGGTCCTGCCCATGCTCGCGCAGCCCGCGGAGGACGTGGTGGCGGTACTGGAGGCGCTGGGTACCGCGCTGCTCGAGTGGAAGCTGGACGGCGCCCGCGTGCAGGTGCACAGATTGGGCGGCGAAGTGCGCGTCTATACGCGCAGTCTCAACGAAGTGACCTCGGCCGTGCCGGAGGTGGTGGAGGCCGTGCGGGCCGCGCCGGCCGAATCGCTGATCCTCGACGGCGAGGTGATCGCGCTGCGGCCCGATGGACGGCCGCTTCCTTTCCAGACCACCATGCGGCGGTTCGGCCGCAAGCTCGACGTCGAGAGCCTGCGTCGCGAGCTGCCGCTATCGGTTTTCTTCTTCGACTGCCTCTACAAGGACGGCGTATCTCTGGTCGACCATCCGGCGCGGGAGCGCAGGCGCGTGCTCGAGGAGGTATTCACCCTGGTTACGCCGGGCCTTCTGACCGCGGATGTGACGAAGGCGCGGGCGTTCTACGACGACGTCCTCGCAAGGGGTCACGAAGGAGTCATGGGCAAGGCTCCGGATGCGCCATACGAGGCGGGACGCCGCGGCGCGAGCTGGTTCAAGGTCAAGCGCGCCCAGACGCTCGACCTGGTGGTGCTGGCCGCGGAATGGGGCAGCGGCAGGCGCCGCGGCTTCCTCTCCAACCTGCACCTCGGTGCGCGCGACCCCGCTAGCGGCGGCTTCGTCATGCTCGGCAAAACGTTCAAGGGGCTGACCGACGAGCTGCTCGCATGGCAGACGCGCGAGTTGCAGGCGCGCGAAGTGCAGCGCGACGACTGGACCGTGTATGTGCGGCCCGAGCTCGTCGTCGAGATCGCGTTCAACGACCTGCAGGAGAGCCCGCACTATCCCGGCGGCCTCGCCCTGCGCTTTGCGCGCGTCAAGGGATACCGGCCGGACAAGCGCGCCGCGGAGGCCGACACCATCGACGCCGTGCGCGAGATTTATCGCAGCCTGAAATAGCGCCCCTAAAAAAGGCTTGACAGCCGCCGTCCCTCGGGCCGATACTAAACCGAATGGTTAAGTGTTCGGACGACAAGCTGGACACCGTCTTCGCGGCGCTCTCCGACCGCACGCGGCGCCACGTCCTGCAATCGCTCGCCGGAGGCGACCGCCAGGTCACCGAGCTCGCGCGCAAGCACGAGATGTCGCTGCCCGGATTCATGAAGCACCTGGGGGTCCTCGAGGACGCCGGCCTGATCGCGCGCTCGAAGGAGGGCCGGGTGGTGAGCTGCGAACTCTCCGCGCAGCCGATGCAGTCTGCTTCTGCCTGGATGTCGCGCTACGAGAAGTTCTGGACCGAGAAGCTCGACTCGCTCGCCCGCTACCTGTACCAGCAAGAGGAGTTGCAGACATGGAACAAACTAGGCTCGCCGAAAAGCCCTCGCTCAACCTCCAGCGCCACTACCCCGTCGCCGCGGAAAAGGTCTGGCGGGCGTGGACCGACCCGCAAGCGCTGAAGCGCTGGTGGGGACCGGGCGGCCCGGAAGCCGTCTCGCTGGTCGAACTCGATGTGCGCGTGGGCGGCCGCTTCCGCATCGTGTTCGGCGGGCAGCAAGGCGCGGAGCACGAGGTGCAAGGCGTCTACAAGGAGGTGGTGCCCAACCGCAAGCTGGTCTTCAGCTGGAGCTGGCCGCGCACTACGCCCGAGCGGGAGTCGCTGGTAACGATCCTCTTCAAGCCGGAGGCCGGCGGCACCGAGCTCGATTTCACCCATTCGCAGCACTTCGACGAGACGGTGCGCGACAACCACAAGCGCGGCTGGGGCGAGTCGTTCGCCAAGCTGGAGCGCTATTTGCTCGACGCGTAGAGAAGGAGATTTCCACATGTACGTAGATGGATTCGTAGTGCCGGTCCCGAAGAGGAAGCGGACGGCTTACCTGAAGATGGCACGCAAGGCCGGCAAGGTCTGGCGCGAGCACGGCGCCCTCGACTACAAGGAGTGCGTGGCGGACGACGTCAAGCCCGGGAAATGGACATCGTTCCCGCAGAGCGTGAAGCTGAAGAAGGACGAGGTGGTGTGGTTCTCGTTCATCGTGTACCGGAACCGCAAGCAGCGCGACCGCGTGATGGCCAAGGTGATGAAGGACAAGCGCCTCGCCAGCATGATGGATCCCAAGGCGATGCCCTTCGACGGCAAGCGCATGATCTTCGGCGGTTTCAAGGTGGCGGTGGACTTGTGAAGCCCTTCGAGGTGAGCCGCGTCTTCGATGCCCCGCGCGAGCGCGTGTGGAAGTCGTGGACTGAGGCGGAGCGCCTCAAGCACTGGTGGGGCCCGGCCGGCTTCAAGGTCCACACCTGCAAGGTCGATCTGCGGCCCGGCGGCACCTTCCTCTACGGCATGACCGCGCCCGACGGCACCGACATATGGGGCAAGTTCATCTACCGCGAGATCAAGCCGCAGGAGCGCCTCGTGTTCATCGTCTCGTTCTCCGACGCGAAGGGTGGCGAGACGTGCCACCCGTGGAACGCGAACTGGCCGCTGCGCATCCATTCCGTCGTCACATTCGAGGAGCAGCCTGGCGGCAAGACGAAAGTGGGCGTCGAGTGGACGCCGGCCGAGGGCTCGAGCGAGCTCGAGCGCAAGACCTTCGACGACGGCCGCGACAGCATGAAGCAGGGCTGGGGCGGGACGATGCAGCAGTCCGACGCCTATCTGAAGAAAGGTTGACCACCCATGATCAAATGGATCCTGCTCGCCAATCTCAAGGCGGTCACGGAAAAGTAGGGGCGCATGACCAAGGATTCCTCCACCAAAGCCCCGTCGGTCGCGCATGGCACGTTCACGATCGTGCGCGAGCTGCCGCACGCGCCCGAGCGCGTCTACGCCGCCTGGTCGGACGCCAACGCGAAAGCGGCGTGGTTTTCGGGCCCGAGCGGGCAATGGACGCCGCTCGAGCGCGAGATGGACTTTCGCGTCGGCGGCCGAGAGCGGGCGCGCGGGCGCTGGACGAGCGGCGTGGTGACCGACTTCCAGGCGCACTACCTGGACATCGTGCCGCTTCGCCGCATCGTCTACGCCTACAACATGCACGTCGACGAGCGGAAGATCTCGGTATCGCTCGCCACCATCCAGTTCGAGGCGGCGGGCGCGAAGCGAACCAAGATGACCGTGACGGAGCAGGGCGCGTTCCTCGACGGCTACGACGACGCCGGCAGCCGCGAGCGCGGCACCGGCGGCTTGATGGATGCGCTCGCGAAATCGCTCGAGAAATAGCCAGGAGAGCTGAATTGGTCGAGAAAGAAAAACGCTGGTGGGCGCTGTACGTGCTGTGCGCAGGCGAGCTGATGATCGTGCTCGACACCACGGTGGTGAACGTCGCGCTGCCGTCGATTCGCGAGAGCCTCGGTTTCAGCGAGGCGTCGCTGGTGTGGGTTGTGAACGCGTACATGCTCACCTACGGCGGGTTCCTGCTGCTCGGCGGGCGGCTCGGCGACTATTTCGGGCACCGGCGCCTGTTCCTGCACGGCATCGTGCTATTCACCGCGGCGTCGCTCGTCTGCGGCATCGCCAATTCCCAGTGGCTGCTCATCACTGCGCGCGCCGTTCAGGGTCTGGGCGGCGCGGTGGTGTCGGCGATCGCGCTGTCGCTCATCATCGACCTCTTCACCGAGGAGGGCGAGCGCGCCAAGGCCATGGGCGTGTACGGTTTCGTCTGCGCCGCGGGCGGCAGCCTCGGCGTGCTCGCCGGCGGCCTCCTCACCAGCGCGCTCAACTGGCATTGGGTGTTTCTCGTCAATCTGCCGATCGGCATCGCGGTGTACCTGTTTTGCCGCTCGCTCGTCCGGCACCTGCCGGGGAAGGCCGAC
>DASXKY010000115.1:0-2771 GCA_036496555.1 Burkholderiales bacterium
TCGGGCCGCCCGTTGCATTTATGCTTGTCATCGGCGCGCGAGTCAGCGCACCAGCACGTTTTTGAACTGCCAGGAATCGCGGCGGTCGAGCTCTTCCGGGAACAGTCCGGGGCGGTCGGTGAGCGGCGTCCAGTTGGTGTATTGCCCAACCACCGGGCCGAGATAGGGGACCTGCACCTCGAGGCAGCGCTTGTAGTCCATCTCGTCGGCCTCGACGATGCCGGCCTTCGGATTCTCCAGCGCCCACACCATGCCGGCGAGCACTGCGGAGGTTACCTGCAAGCCGGTGGCGTTCTGATAGGGCGCGAGATCGCGCGTCTCGTCGATCGAGAGCTGCGAGCCGTACCAATAGGCGTTCTTCTTGTGGCCGTAGAGCAGCACGCCGAGTTCGTCGATGCCGTCGGCGACCTCGTGTTCATCCAGGATGTGGACCTTTTTTTGCCGCTCGCCGGCGCGGCCGAACATCTCGTGCAGCGACAGCACGGCGTCGTTGCACGGATGGTAAGCATAGTGACAGGTCGGCCGATAGACGATGCGGCGCCCCTGCCGCAGCGTGAAGTAGTCGGCGATCGAGATCGACTCGTTGTGGGTGACCAGGAAGCCGTATTGGCCGCGCGCGGTCGGCGTCCAGGAACGGACGCGCGTATTGGCGCCCGGCTGCAGCAGGTAAATCGCGGCCTGGGAGCCTGCTTTGTGCTTGCGGGCGTTGGCCGGTATCCATTTCTCGTGCGTGCCCCAGCCGAGTTCCGCCGGCTGCAGGCCCTCGGAAATGAAGCCTTCGACCGACCAGGTGTTGACGAAGACGTCGAGCGCCTTGGGCTGCTTGGCGCGCTGTGTATCGCGCTCGGCGATGTGGATGCCTTTGATGCCGGCCTTCTTGGCGAGCCGGCCCCAGTCGTCGCGCGTCTTCGGCGCGCTGAACTTGATCTTGAGGTCCTTGGCGACATTGACCAGGGCCTGCTTGACGAACCAGGACACCATGCCGGGGTTGGCGCCGCAGCAGGAGACGGCGGTGAGCCCCCCGGGTCGCTTGCGGCGGGCGGCGAGGATGGACTCGCGCAGCATGTAGTTCGTGCGCGCCTCCGGTCCCAGCGTGTTGTCGAAGTAAAACCCCGCCCAAGGCTCGACCACGGTGTCGATGTACAGCGCGCCGATCTCACGGCACAGCTCCATGATGTCGAGCGAGGAGGTGTCGACCGAGACGTTGACGCAGAAGCCGGTGCCGCCGCCCGCGGTCAGCAGCGGGGTCAGCAGCTTGCGGTAATTATCCTTGGTGACCGCCTGATGGATGAAGCGGATGCCGCGGTCGTCGAGCAGCTTGCGGTCCTTGTCCTCGGGGTCGATGACCACGAAGCGGCTCTTGTCGTAGCTGAAATGGCGCTCGATCAGCGGCAGGGTGCCCTTGCCGATCGAGCCGAAGCCGATCATCACGACGGGCCCGTCGATGCGGGCGTGGACCGGCCATTTCGCCATCAGTTTCTCCTGCAAAGGGTGATATCCGCCGCAAGCGGCGAACGGAAGGGCGCTGGCGCGAGAATCGCGCGCGGCGTCCACGGTTTTCTGCGGATTCCGGTTAGGCCGCTGTCGCCACGGCAGGCTCGGCTACAATTGCACCGGCGGCACGGATGAGGCCGCGGGCGCTCTCGAGCGCGCCGGGCGTCAGCTCGAGGGCGAGCAGGCGGTGGCGCTCGAACGGGCCGGGCAGCCGTAGGCGGCCGGTCTTTTCGACCGAAAAGCCGAAGCGGCCGTAATAGGGCGCATCGCCGACGAGAATCACTGCGCCATGGCCGAACCGGCGCGCCTCGGCGATGGCATGGATGACCAGAGCGGCGCCGATGCCTTGGCTGCGGCGGTCACCGGCGACCGCGACTGGGCCGAGCAGCAGCACCAATTGGCCGCTGGCGCAGGCCACGGGCCAGAGCCGCGCGGTGCCGATGACGCGTTTGCCCTTGGCTGCGATGAAGGACAGCCCCTCGGCCGGCAGCCGGCCGTCGCGCAGGCGCTGCGAGCTTTTGCGATAACGGGTGTCGCCGAAAGCCTCGTCGAGCAGCGCCTCGCGCGCTTTGACGTCGGCTGGGCGTTCTCGACGCAACGTGATCATCTTAATTCTTCCCGTGCGGGCGCGCGGACGCGCCGACGCTTCGGTCCGGATTGATAGGGGAAGGGGAGGCAGGCGAGCCCGCCTCCCGGATTGTTCAGATGTGGTAGGTCTTCAACGGCGAGAAGCCGTTGAAGCACACCGACGAGTAGGTCGCCGTATAGGCGCCGGTGCCCTCGATCAGCACCTTGTCGCCGATCTCCAGGCTGACCGGGAGCAGATAGGGCTCCTTCTCGTACAGCACGTCCGCCGAATCGCAGGTCGGACCTGCCAGCACGCACGGCGCCGTTTCCGCGCCGTCGCGCGGCGTCTTGATCGGATAGCGGATCGACTCGTCCATCGTTTCGGCGAGGCCGCCGAACTTGCCGATGTCGAGATAGACCCAGCGCACGTCGTCTTCCTCGCTCTTCTTGGAGACGAGCACGACCTCGGCCTCAATGATGCCGGCGCCGCCGACCATGCCGCGGCCCGGCTCGATGATGGTCTCCGGGATACGGTTGCCGAAGTGCTTGCGCAGCGAACGGAAGATGGCGTTGCCGTAGGTTTTCACCGACGGCACGTTCTTCAAGTACTTGGTCGGGAAGCCGCCGCCCAAATTGACCATGGTCAGGTTCATGCCGCGCTCGCCGCATTCGCGGAACACGGCGGCCGCCGAGGCGAGTGCGCGGTCCCA
>DASXKY010000116.1:0-8218 GCA_036496555.1 Burkholderiales bacterium
TCGTAGATCGGCTTCGCCGCATCTCCGGTCGCGTCCTCGATCGAGCCGCCCACGGCGCCCGCTTCCGCGGCGAGCCGCATGGTCACCGCCGCCTCCTTCGGCTCGTGGGCGTAGCAGTTCTCGAGATCTACGCTCACCGGAAGATCGGTCGCCTCCGCGATGACGCGGCAGTTGGCGAGCACGTCCTCGCGGCTCAGCGTGCCGTCGTTGCGCCCTATCGACGCGGCATAGCCAAGGCTCGTTGTCGCGAGCGCTTCGAAGCCGAGAGCGGCGAGCAGCTTAGCGCTGCCCGCGTCCCAGGGATTGGGAATGACGAAGATGCCCGGGCGCGCATGAAGAGCGCGGAAGAGCTCTGCTTTTTCGGGTTGCGTTCGCATGGTCACCGGAGCATCTTGGCTCTCGGCATGCGTGTCAACCTCTGACGCTGCTCAGCCGGCGAGGAGGTCGTGCATCCAGGCGGCGGTGCGAACGACGCCGCCGAAGCTGTAGAGGTGCAGGCCGACGAGGTTGCTCGGCTCGCGCGAGCGGGCGTAGCGCGCGAGCGCGATGACGTGCTCGCGCGGATCGGTGTGGGTGACGAGCTTGGCGATGCCGGTGCCGAGCGTACGTAGCGCGCGAAGGGAGACACTGACGCCGCAGCGCTGCGCGTAGCGCGCGAGGGCGGCCGGGTCGGTCGGGCCGGCGACGCCCATGTAGATGCCGACCTGCGGCGCGGTGCGCGCGAGGTTCGAGCAGAACTCCACCATCCGCGCCGGCGAGAACGAGAACTGGGTGACGACGTAGAGGCCGAGGTTCTGGTCTTTCGCCATTTGGGCTTTACGTTCAAACGATTGCTGCAAGAGCGCAGGCGAAATCTTCGGATGCCCTTCGGGATATCCCGCGACGCCGATCTCGCGCACGCCGCATTCGGCAAGCAGGCCCGATTCGATCACTTGGATGCTGTCGGCAAACGGCCCCTTGGGCTTGGACTCGTCGCCGCCGATCACCAGGACGCGATGAACTCCATATTGATCGACCGACTTTTTCAAAAACGACTTGAATTCATCCTTGTCGAGAATGCGGCGGGCCGAGACGTGCGGCACCGGATCGAGCCCCGCGGCTTTCAGCGCGGCGACAGCGTCGAGCGTGCGGCCGAGCGGCAGGCCGGGAAGCGACGGGATGTAGACGCAGGTGTCCTTGGGCAGCAGCGCGGCCATCTCGGCGGCGCGGTGCAGCTCGCGCGGCGAGAATTCGAGCGAGCTCGCCGTCACCAGGTCGGCGAGGCGCTCCTGCAGCCCGCGCTCAATCGCGTTTGCGGGAGACGACATAGGACTCGTCGAGGAACCAGAGGCTGCCGTGCTTCTGCAGCACTTCGCGCGTGGCGTCGAGGTAACGTGTCTTGGCGAGCGCCTCGCTGAGGCGCTGGTCGTCGATCTGCGCGACGTAGATGGCGGCGTTCCAGGCGGCAAAGAGGGTGGAGGTACCGATGGCGGAGGAGATCTCGCTCGGCAGCGTGTGCATGTCGTAGCGGAACAGCGCCCGCGCGTCGGCGTAGGCGTTGAAGTTGTAGCGCCGCGCATCCTTGCCGAGCTCGCCCTTCACCGCGCGCAGCAGGTCGTGGCGGCTCTGCGTGTACGGATTCTCGCCCGGCCAGACCTTCTGGATGATCTCGAGTCCCGGGTCCTGGCCGTGCGAATGGATGCCCAGCAGCCGCCCGCCCTTGCCGAGCGAGCGCACCAGCGGCGCGATCACCTTCTGCGCCTTGAACTCGAGCGGCGCCCTCAGGCGGTACGGCTGCGACGCGATCACCATGTCGTAGTCGGCGCGGCCGTGGCCGCGTTTCGGGATCACGTCGTTCAGCAGGAAGCGGTAGTCGTCGCGATAGAGGACCAGCGCCACCGGCTGCTCGTACATCGGATTGCCGGTCTTCGGGTTGGCTTTGGCCTGCCAGTTCTTGGCGAGGAAGGGTTCCAGCGCGGCAATCTGCTCGCTGAACTCGTGCGAAGTGGTACCGGTAAGCGCCGCCTCGTGCCACACCATGGAGGTGGCGGCGGCGACTGCGCGCGGCGTGAGCCACGGCGCCTCGGTGTCGTACATGTTGGTGACGATCAGCACCGTCGCCGGGTGCTCGAAGAAGCGATCGGCCATCTTGCGCAAGCTGAGCCGCACGTCCTCCAGGCTGATCTCCTTGCCGACGATGTAGAACGGCACAGTGGTGAAGCGCGTGTGCATCTCGCGCATCACGCGCGCGAGCACCGTGCCGTCGCCCATGCCGGCGTCGAAGAGGCGCACCGCCGGCGGCTGCGGGTGGATGTGGCCGAGCTCGAGGCCGACGCGGCGCGCGACGACGTCCTTCTCGCTGCAGGTGTTGACGAACAGGAGGTACTTCTGCCGGTTGTCGAAGAAGCGGAAGTTCTTTTCCGGCGAAGCGTCCTGCCGCAGCTGAGGCATCGGCGCCGGCGAGCTGGCGCGGATCAGGCGCAGCAGCTCGGGCGGCGAGTCGCCCGGCCCCTGCAGGCCGTGCTTCTGGATGAAGTTGTTGACGCGCTGGAGCGTCTCGGGGGTGACGCGCGCGCCGTCGCGCAGCCGGGCGACGAACTTGCCGTCGTTCACCGCGCGGCGGCCGAACGTCGACTCGGCCATGCCGGTGCGGCGGCAGAAATCGGAGATGCTGCCGAGCAGGGTGCCGCTCGCCGCCGTCGTGCTCGCCGCTTCCATCGACCCCTCCGTTGGTCCAGAATCATCCGCGCCCCCTTCGTGGGACTTCAACCACAAGGTGTGCACTGCAATAATTGGGATGAATCCCACTACTATCGACGTAGGCGACCTGAGGGTCAACCGGCTGGGCTTCGGCGCCATGCGGGTCTGCGGTCCGCAGATCTGGGGGCCGCCGAAGGACCGCCCGGCCGCCCTCGAGGTCTTGCGCCGCGCCTACGCGCTCGGCTGCAATTTCTTCGATACGGCGGACTCTTACGGACCCTACGTCGACGAGGAGCTGATCGCCGAGGCGCTCCACCCCTACCCCGAGGACCTCGTCATCGCCACCAAGGGTGGCCTGGTCCGGCCGAGCGCGCCGCGCTGGGACGAGAACGGGCGGCCCGAGCACCTGCGCCAGGCGATCGAGGGCAGCCTGAAGCGCCTGAGAGTCGAGCGTATCGACCTCTACCAGCTCCACGCGCCGGATCCGAAGGTGCCGCTCGAGGACTCGCTCAGACCGCTGGTCGACGCGCAGAAGGCCGGCAAGATCCGCCACATCGGCGTCTCCAATTTCGACGTCAAGCAGCTCGAGCGCGCGCGAAAAGTCGCGAAGGTCGTCTCGGTGCAGAACCAGTACAACCTCGGCGACCGCAGCTCCGAGCCGGTGCTGCAGGCTTGCGAGCGGCTGGGCCTGGCGTTCCTGCCCTGGTATCCATTGGGAAGTGGCAACGTCCTTTCGAATTCACGGGTGAAAAAGATCGCCGAAAAGGCCAAAGCAACACCGGCGCAGGTGGCGCTGGCGTGGCTTCTGGCCAGATCGCCGAACATGCTGCCGATCCCCGGCACGGGCTCGATCGAGCACCTGGAAGAGAACGTGAAGGCGGCTTCCCTGATCCTGAGCACGCAGGACCTGGCGCTGCTAGGCTAGCGGCCGTACGCGAAGGGCACTCATGAAAAAATTTCAGACCTTCCTGTTCCTCTTCTTCCTCGCCGGGCTTGCGGCGGCGCAGGACTACCCGAACAAGCCGATCCGCATCATCGTCGGCTACTCCGCCGGCGGCGGCAACGACATCATCGTGCGCGTGATGACGCCGGAGCTGTCGAAAGGCCTCGGCCAGCAGGTGATCGTCGAGAACAAGCCCGGCGCGCAGTCGATCATCGCCGCCGAGTACGTGGCGAAGAGCGCCGCCGACGGCTACACGCTGCTGATGGGCCCGAGCGGGCCGATGACGATCAACCCGGCGACCTACTCGAAACTGCCCTACTCGCCGCTGCACGACTTCGCGCCGATCTCGATGATCTGCTCGTTCCCGCTGATCGTCGCGGTGAGCTCGCAGCTGCCGGTGCGCAGCGTGAAAGAGCTGGTCGACTATGCGAAAGCGAACCCCGGCAAGTCGAACTACGCCTCGAGCGCCGGCATCTTCCAGATCGCCACCGAGCTGTTCAAGCAGAAGACCGGCGCGGCGATCGAGATGATTCCCTACAAGGGCAGCGGCGAGTCGATCCAGGCCGTGATCGGCGGCCAGGTGATGATGACCATCATCGACCCGCCGCCGCTCACCGGGCCGCTGAAGGGCGGCACGGTGCGCGGCCTCGCCGTCACCACGGCGAAGCGCCATCCGTCGTGGCCCGACCTGCCGACGATGGCGGAAGCCGGCGTGCCCGACATGGAAGTGCCGGTGTGGACCGCGTTCTTTGCGCCGGCGAAGACGCCGCCGGCGATCGTCGCGCGGCTGCAGAAGGAAGTGGCGCGCACCGTGCAAGCTCCCGAGGTGCGCGAGCGCTTCGCGCAGATGGGGATCGATCCGGTCGGCGGCTCGGCGGAGGAGCTTCGCCGCCAGGTCGAGCGCGACATCGCCAAGTGGACCGCCGTTGCCAAGGCGGCGAATATCAAGAACGACTAGCGTTTTCCATCCATGAGGACGAAAGCGATGCGAGCCGTCTTGCCCGAGCGGTTCGCCCAGGCATGGTTCGTCCCCCGCTGGATCAGCACATCGCCCGCGCGCAGCAGCGTCTCCCCTTCGTCCATCACCGACCAGATCTCGCCCTCCAGCACGATCGCGTAGTCGACGGTGTCGGTGGCGTGCATGCCTGGATGGCGGTTGTAAGTCTTGTCGTGCGCCGCGTCGGCGTAGATGCCGCCGAAGGTCGCGTCCAGCCGTCGCTTCAGCTCTGCCAGATCCTTGGGTTCCGGGGGGAAATCGATGATCCTGAGGATCGTTCCATTTCTACTTGGCAGTATTCCTTTGTGCAGCCCTACGGAATCTTCTTCGGTTATCGGGCAAGGAAAAGCAGTCGTCCGCCAGACGTTCACGGCCCGGTAGCCTGGGCGCTCGGGCACAGTTTTGATGGAGGCGGCCGCCGCGTCCTCGAGGACGCGAGATTTGCCGTCGGGGCCGTCGCCGGTGACGATGCGGCGGATCGGCGGAAGCTTCGGTTCAGGCATGCAGGGCCTTTCTTGCGAGCTCGATCGACGCGCGCAGCTCGCCGATCGGCAGCTGTCCCGGCGCCGAGGCGCCGGCGCCGACGCCGAAGGTGAGCGCCGAGCCGAAGGCGAAGCCGACCACGCGGCTCAGCGCGCCGAGCTCGCCCATCGACACGCTGATGAGCGGCAGGTCGAGCGTCTGCGAGGCGCGCAGCGTGGCGGCGAGAAGCGTCAGCACGTCCTCGCGGCGGGTGGGCATGACGGCTACCTTGGCGACGTCGCCGCCGAGCTCCTGCGCGCGGCGAAAATGCGCCGCCAGCGCCTCGGCGGGCGGCGTGTCCTCGAAGTTGTGGTACGAGCAGACCAGCCCGATGCCGCGCCGCTGCGAAGCCTCGCGCACCGCGCCGATCCGCGCCGGCTCGTTGCTCATCTCATAGTCGACGAGGTCGACGCAGTCGGCCTCGCAGACGGCGGCGTATACCTCGACGACGGCCTGCTCGCCGATCTGGACGCGCTGTCCACCTTCCCGCGCCGAGCGGCGCGTGAAGAGCAGCGGCAGGTCGGGCAGCTCCCGCCGCAGCTCGAGCGCCGTCTCCACCACCGCCTTGGCATCGCCGATCGCGCCGAAGTAGTCCACGCGCCACTCGACGATGTCGGGCGTCGTGGCGCGCACGGCAGCCACCTCCGCGAGCAGGGCGTCGCGGCTCGCGCCAATCAGCGGCACGCAGAGCAGCGGCACGCGGCCCTCCGCCGCGGGGCGGCCGCGAATCACGATCGGCTTCATGCCGGCCATCTTACCGGCGTCAGGCGACGAGCCGCCGGAAGTGCGCCTCCATCCGCGCCGCGTCGGCCTGCAGACCCGTGAACAGCTTGAACCCGCGCGCCGCCTGGCCGACGTTCATGTGGCCGCCGTCCATCACCCGGCACCCCGCTCGCCTGGCCGCCTCGAGCAGCTCGGTCTCGAGCGGAACGTAGACGACTTCCGACACCCACAAGTCCTTGCGCAGCAGCGATGCGTCGAGTGGAATGCCTGGAGAGGCAGCCATGCCGGTGGGAGTTGCGTGGATCAGGCCGGTAGCTTTGCCCATCGATTCCTTCAGATCTCTTACTTGAAATGTCTTTCGATCTGGAAAGTGACGGGAGAGCGTGGAGGCAAGCGCAGCAGCCCGGGACGGATCAATATCAAAAACAAACAAATCCGAAACCCCTAGACCAAACGCTGCGTGAGCGACAGCCGCGCCGGCGCCGCCGGCACCCAGCAGAACGACGCGTGAGAGATCGGCGCCGGGAAGCGCGCGGCGGAAGCCCCAGGCCCAACCGGGCCCGTCGGTGTTGTGGCCGATCAGGCGATCGCCGTCGCGTACGATGGTGTTCACGGCGCCCATCGCGCGCGCCTCGTCGGAGAGCGAGTCGAGCAGCGGGATGACCGCCTGCTTGGACGGGAAGGTGATGTTCAGCCCGTCGAAGCGCATGATGCGCGCCGCCGTGATCAGGCCGGGCAGCGCCTCGTTGCCGGCGCCGGCCGGCGCGAGGTCGATAAGCTGGTAGTGCAGGCGCAGCCCGTGATGGCGCGCCTCCTCTTCCTGCAGC
This sequence comes from Burkholderiales bacterium, assembly GCA_036496555.1. GTDB lineage: Bacteria > Pseudomonadota > Gammaproteobacteria > Burkholderiales > SG8-39 > SCGC-AG-212-J23. Next base: position 6,692 of record DASXKY010000116.1, read on the forward strand.
GCGGGGGAAAGCGAGCGCTGGATCCCGGCGCCGATCAGGCCGACGAGCAGCTTCTTCATCCAATCCTGCGAAGCATTGCCTCGACCGCGGTGCGATATCCGTCGGGACCGAGGCCGGCGATGACCGCGGTGGCGACTTTCGACACCAGCGAATGGTGGTAGACCTCGTCACGGCGATGCACGTTGGTGATGTGCAGCTCGAAGACCGGGCCGGGGAACATCTTCAGCGCGTCCATCAGTGCGACCGATGTGAAGGTGTATCCAGCCGGGTTGATGATGATGCCGGCGCCCTTGTCGATCGCCTCGTGAACCCAGTCGATGAGCTGATGCTCGGCGTTGGTCTGGCGGAACTCGAGCGGATGCTCGCCCGCCGCTTTTCGACACTGCGCCTCGATCTCTGCCAGCGTCGTCGTGCCGTAGATCTCCGGCTCGCGCTTGCCCAGGCGGTTCAGATTGGGTCCGTTGAGTACGTAGATCGGCTTCATTCAGAATCCTTTGAGGTGAGGCAGTACGCGAGCCGGTACAGGCCCGTCACCGCGCCCGGCGGCGCGAGCCCGCTCGCGGCCGCCTGCACGGCGCCGACATCGTACCCGCACACCAGCAGGACCCGGTCGGCCTGCGCGTCGCCGCCGCGGATCTTCTGCTCCGTCGTCTGCGCTCCCGTGGCGGGCTGCGATTCGAGCAGCTGCATGCTGGTCACGCCCTTGCGTTCCGCCAGATGCGGCAGCGCGTGCTGCGTGAAGCGAACCGTTGCCATGGCGTGCCCGAGCCCGGCGCCGATGCGCGCGCGCACGACGCACAGGCTGCGCACCATATTGCGGTGGTGCGGCATCATCTTCAGCGACCATGGCGTCGGATCGTTCAGACGATCCACATAGGCGCCGGTCGTCAATGTCGCAAGCTCGCGCGCTTCGTACAGGACGAAATACGAAGACCCCGCGACCCATCGGCTGCCGCGCAGGAAGCCCGGGATGCCGAGGCGCTCGGACATGTGCTCGGTCGTATGCCAGTGCTCCCATTCCGCGCGGACTTCGGGCGGGATGTCCCACCACATGGCGACGGCGGCGCGGCCGGGCATGCGCGTCGGGTCCGCGCCTAGCCCTGGTAACCCATCAACCTGGGCAACCACAGCACGAGGCCGGGGAACACGGTGATCAGGAGGAGCGCGCCGATCATCACGGCCAGAAACGGCGCGGCGTCCCGCACAATGTCCTTCAGGGGCACCTTGGTGATCTTGACCATGATGAAAAGCAGCAGGCCGTACGGCGGCGTGACCAGGCCGATCATGATGTTGACGACGGCGACGACGCCGAAGTGCACCGGGTCGATGCCGAGCGCGACCGCGGTCGGCAGCAGAACCGGCAGGATGATCAGGATGATGGTGGTGCCCTCGAGCAGGCAGCCGAGAACCAGCAGCAGCAGGTTGACGAACATCATGTAGGCGAGCGGCGAGAGCTGGTACCCGGTCAGCAGGGCGCTGAGGGTCTTCGGAATGTTCTCGACCGTAACGACGTAGTTGAAGACCATC
>DASXKY010000117.1:0-3782 GCA_036496555.1 Burkholderiales bacterium
TGCTCAAGCCGGTGCGCGATTTCGGCGCCGAGCTGGTGATGGGCAGCCGCTTTCTCGCTCCTCCGTGGACCCGCGTGAACTACTTCTGGCACCTGATCGGCAACCGCCTGATCACGCTGCTCTTCAATGTGCTCAACAACACTACTTTCACCGACCTGTATAGCGGCTATATCCTCTTTCGCCGCGGTCTGGTGTCGCCAGACGAGCTAAGGCGCCTGGGCTGGGATCAGCAGGCAGAGATCCTGTCGCGCATCTGTGCCCGGGCGCGCGTGTTGTACGAGGTGCCGATCAGCTATCACGGCCGCAGCTATGAGGAAGGCAAGAAGATCCGGGCGCACCACGCGATCTCGGTGCTGCGGACCATTGTGACGGAGCGGCTGGCCCGCATGTTCGCGTAATGCTGGTTCGCGCCGCGCGTTATTTCGTCGTCGGCGGCGTCTCGGCCTGCTTCGACATCGGTTTCTTCTACGTCTTTGCCAAGTTGCTTGGCTATAACTACCTGGTGGTGGCGACCGTCGGCTTCGCGTTGGCGGTGCTGGTGAACTACTTCCTGAGCGTGCGTTTCGTGTTCAAGAGCGGCGTGCGTTTCAGCCGGGCACACGAGCTGATTCTGATCTACCTGGTCAGCGGCGTCGGCCTCCTGCTGCACCTCGCGATCCTGTATGCGGCGGTGGACTGGCTGGCGATCGAGCTGATGCTCTCCAAGCTCGGCGCGACCTTCGGCACCTTCCTCTGGAACTTCCTCGCCCGGCACTATTTCGTGTTCCGCGACCCGGTCGCCAAGGACTCCGGCGCGGCGTCGCCCCGGTAGAATCGCGGGCCATGCTCCTCGTCACCGGCGGCGCCGGCTTCATCGGCTCGAATTTCGTCCTCTCCACCGTCGCGCAGACGGGCGAGGCGATCGTCGACCTCGACAAGCTCACCTACGCCGGCCACCTGAGGAACCTCGACGCGCTGCGCGCCGATTCGCGCCATGTCTTCGTGCGCGGCGACATCTGCGACCGCGCGCTGGTCGCCGAGCTGCTCGCGCGGCACAAGCCGCGCGCGATCGTGCACTTCGCCGCCGAAAGCCACGTCGACCGCTCGATCAGCGGCCCGGCCGCGTTCGTGCAGACCAACGTGGTCGGCACCTTCAGCCTGCTGGAGGAAGCCAGAGTTTTTTACGAAAAATCATCTTTTTCGGAGAAACAGAAATTTCGCTTCCTCCACGTCTCCACCGACGAAGTCTACGGCTCGCTCGGTCCGGCTGATCCGGCATTTACAGAGGAAACGCCTTTCGCGCCCAACAGCCCCTACGCGGCGTCCAAGGCCTCGTCCGACCATCTCGTGCGCGCCTACCACCACACCTACGGCCTGCCGACGCTCACCACGAATTGCTCGAACAACTACGGGCCGCACCAGTTTCCCGAGAAGCTGATCCCGCTCATGATCCGCCAGGCGCTCGCCGGCCAGCCGCTGCCGGTCTACGGCGACGGCAAGAACGTACGCGACTGGCTCTATGTCGCCGACCACTGCGACGCCATCCGCCTGGTGCTCGACAAGGGCAGGGCAGGCGAGACCTACAACCTCGGCGGCAACGCCGAGATGGCGAACATCGACCTCGTTCGCCTGCTCTGTTCCCTGATCGATCGGTCGCTGCCGGGCAGGAACAGCGGGGGCCTGATCACGTTCGTGAAGGACCGCCCCGGCCACGACCGCCGCTATGCCATGAACATCGGCAAGGTCCGCCGCGAGCTCGGCTGGGCGCCGCGCGAGAGCTTCGCGTCGGGCCTCGAGAAGACGGTGCGCTGGTACCTGCAGAACATCGACACGCATTTCGCGCGGCCGGAGGCGGCATGAAGGGCATCATCCTCGCCGGCGGCTCGGGCACGCGGCTCTATCCGGTCACGCAGGTCGTCTCGAAGCAGCTGCTGCCGGTGTACGACAAGCCGATGGTGTACTACCCGCTGTCGACGCTGATGCTTGCCGGCATCCGCGACATCCTCGTCGTCTCGACGCCGCAGGACACGCCGCGCTTCGAGCAGCTCCTCGGCGACGGCAGGCGCTGGGGCATCCGTCTTTCCTATGCCGTGCAGCCGAAGCCGCAGGGCATCGCGCAGGCTTTCCTCGTCGGCCGCGAGTTCATCGGCGCCGACTCGGTGGCGCTCGTGCTGGGCGACAACATCTTCTACGGCAACGAGCTCACCGAGCTCCTGCAGCGCGCCTCGGCGGCGAAGTCGGGCGCGACCGTGTTTGCCTACCCGGTGAAGGACCCCGAGCGCTACGGCGTGATCGAGTTCGACGCGCAGGGCAAGGCGGTCGGCATCGAGGAGAAGCCGAAGCAGCCGAAGTCGCGATACGCGGTGGTGGGCCTCTACTTCTATGACAACCGCGTCGTTCGCATCGCCGAAGGCCTCAAGCCGTCGCCGCGCGGCGAGCTCGAGATCACCGACGTCAACCGCGCCTACCTCGAGCGCGGCGAGCTGCAGGCGCTGCCGATGGGCCGCGGCATGGCCTGGCTCGACACCGGCACGCACGAGACGCTGCTCGAGGCAGCGCATTTCATCGAGACCATCGAGCGGCGGCAAGGGCTGAAGATCGCCTGCCCGGAGGAGATCGCCTACCGCCACGGCTGGATCGACGCGCGCGCGCTCGAGGCGCTGGCGAAGCCGCTCGCGAACAGCGGCTACGGCGAATACCTGCTGCAGGTCCTCGCCGACCGGCTCCTCAAATGAAGGTCACGCCGACGGCGATTCCCGAGGTACTGATCCTCGAGCCGAAAGTGTTCGAGGACCCGCGCGGCTTCTTCCTCGAGAGCTACAACCGTCGCGCCTTCAAGCAGGCGACGGGACTCGACCCGCAATTCGTGCAGGACAACGAATCGTTCTCGGTGCGCAACGTGCTGCGCGGCCTGCACTACCAGATCCAGCAGCCGCAGGGAAAGCTGATCAGCGTCACCGCCGGCGAGATCTTCGACGTCGCGGTCGATCTGCGCCGTGGCTCGCGCACCTTCGGCAAGTGGGTGTCGGCGACGCTGTCGGGCGGCACGCACCGCTCGATCTGGATCCCGGCGGGCTTCGCGCACGGCTTTCTCGTGCTGTCGGAGCATGCGCTCGTGTACTACAAGGCGAGCGACTACTACGCGCCTGAGCACGAGCGCACGGTGCTCTGGAGCGACCCCGCGCTCGCCATTGCCTGGCCGCTCGAAAGCGACCCGATCGTGAGCGAGAAGGACGGCCGCGGCGTGCGGCTGGCGGACGCCGAAGTCTTCGCTTGAAGATCCTGCTGCTCGGCCGCAACGGCCAAATCGGCTGGGACCTCGCGCGCCTGCTGCCGGCCCTGGGCGAAGTGCGCGCCACGGACCGCGCCGAGCTCGACCTCGCGAGCCCGGATTCGATCCGCCTAGTCGTGCGCGACATGAAGCCGGACGTGATCGTCAACGCCGCCGCCTACACCGCGGTGGACAAGGCCGAATCCGAGCCGGCGCTCGCGATGCGCATCAACGCCGAGGCGCCAGGCGTGCTCGGCGAAGAAGCGAAGCGGCTGGGCGCGCTGCTCGTGCATTACTCGACCGACTACGTCTTCGACGGCGAGAAAGCCGGCGCCTACGTCGAAAGCGACCCGACAAATCCGCTCAGCGCCTATGGCCGCTCCAAGCTGGCAGGCGAGCAGGCGATCGCGGCGAGCCGCTGCCGGCACCTCATCCTTCGCACCTGCTGGGTCTACGCGCCGCGCGGAAAGAACTTCCTGCTCACCATCCTCAAGGCGGCGCGCGAGCGGCCCGAGCTGAAGGTGGTCGACGA
>DASXKY010000118.1:0-26215 GCA_036496555.1 Burkholderiales bacterium
GTCGCACAGCACGTTCGGATAGACCAGGAGAAAGCCCGCCACACCGAGCATGACGCGCTCGTAGAGCGGCGTGCGCTTGAAGAGCCAGCCTTGGAAGCTGCCGGCGAGCGCGACGATGCCCACGGCCGCGGTGATCGTCACCTCGGCGACCGAGCCCCAGTCCGCGCCGGCGAGGGTCTTGAACGACCCGGTCAGCAGGAGGCCCGTCCCGCTCGGATCGAGCACGAACATGAACGGCACGAGGAACGCAGGCACCGTGTACTTCCAGCACTGCAGCGTGGTCTTGTACGGATCGCCGCCGGTGATCGCCGCAGCAGCAAAGGGCGAAAGCGCCGTCGGCGGCGAAACCTCGGAAAGCACCGCGTAGTAGAAGATGAACATGTGCGCGGCGAAATCCGGCACCCCGAGCTTGATCAGCGCCGGCGCGGCGATGACCGCGCAGATGATGTAGCTGGCGGTCACCGGCACGGCGAGGCCGACGATCCAGACGATGAGCGATGTATAGAGCGCGGTCAGCAGCAGCGACCCGCCAGCGTAAGCGAGGACGATCGAGCTGAACTTGAGCCCGAGGCCGGTCAGCGTGACCACGCCGACGATGATCCCGGCGCCGGCGCAGGTCGAGGCGACATTCAGCACCCCCAGGGCGCCGCCCGACATCGCCTTGATGAACCCCGAGTTCCACAGGCCTGAGACGACCGGGGTCTTGCCGGTGAAGATGCCGTACGGGATGAGAGACGTGTCGGCGCGCAGAAGGCTCGTCACCGCGGCAATGCCCGTCGCCCAGAAGACCGCGGTGGGCGCCGAGTAGCCGCGCAGCATGAATGCCACGATCGAGACCAGCGACAGGAAGTGATACCAGTACTTCAGCGCGAGGCTCCATGCGCTCTCGACGTGCTCGAAGGTGACGTTCTTCATGCCGTACTTGCGCACGTCGATCTCGACCATGACGAACAGCGCGAGGTAGTACAGACAGGTCGGGATCGTCGCCATCAGGATGACGTCGAGGTAGGAGATCTTGAGGAAGTCGGCGATCAGGAACGCCGCGGCGCCGAGCACCGGCGGTGAGATGATCGCGCCCAGCCCGCCCGCCGCAAGCAAGCCGCCGGCGACCTCCTTGGCGTAGCCGACCTTGCGCAGCATCGGCCAGGCCACGGAGCCGAGCGTCACCGTCGTCGCCACGCCCGAGCCGGAAGGCCCGCCGAGCAGGAACGAGGCGAGCACGACCGTGCGCCCGGCTCCCGTGGGCTTGCCGCCCATCGCCGAGAACGAGAAATCGATGAAGAACTTGCCTGCCCCCGAATACTGCAGGAAGGCGCCGTAGATCGTGAACAGGATGATGAGCGACGCCGACACGCCGAGCGCGACGCCGAATATTCCTTCGAGCGTCATGTACATGTGCCCGATGATGCGCGGGATCTCGTACCCCTGGTGCGTCCACGGCGCCGGCAGATACGCGCCGAAGATGGCATAGAGAAGGAAGCACGAGGTGATGATCGGCATCACCCAGCCGGTCGAGCGGCGCATCGCCTCCATGACGAGCACGATCAGCGCCACGCCGAAGAACACGTCCCAGTCGTCCGGCGTGATCGAGCGATCGGAGAACTCGTCCCCGCCGAGCACCAGGTAGGCGCAGACCGCGATGCCGAGCAGCCCCAGCGCCCAATCCCACCACATGACGCGGTGCCGGAAGCGGCGCGCGACCGGGAAGATCATGAACGAGAGGAACAGCACGAACGCGAGGTGGACGGCTCGCACCACCTCGGTGCGCATCACAGCGAAGGCGACATATAGGTGAAACGCCGCCATCACCACAGCGACCAGCGTGACGAAGCCGGCGATCCAGCCGCGGTGCTTGTTCTGGACCCCCTCCTCCTGCTCGATCATCTCCTCGGCGCGCTTCAGCGCCTCTTCACTGATGCCCTCCGCGGGCGCGATGTGGGCGACGTCTTCACTCATTGCTCTCTCCCCTCCTGAAACGCAAAAGCCCCGCCAGTGCGCCGGACGGGGCTCTCGGTGCTGCGCGGGCCTACTTGAGGTTGATGCCCTTCTCGGCGAAATACTTCACCGCGCCCGCATGCCACGGGATCGGCGAAGCTTCCTTCTTCTGGTTCGCGAGCGTGATGTTCTGCGCCTCCTTGTGCACCCGCACCAGCTCGTCGTGGTGGTCGAAGAACGCCTTGACGATGTCGTGCGCCGTCTTGTCGCTCATGTTCGCCGGCGCGACCAGCAGGTTCATCACCGTGGCCTGGTGGTTGTCGGCGTCCATGCCGCGGTAGACGTCTTTGCTGATCACGTCCTTCACGTAGAGATCGCCCCACTTCTTGTTCATCGCCGGCACGAGGTCGGCGTGGTCGATCAGCTTGATCTTGACGCCGGGCGTGTTGGCGACGTCGGTCACCGCCGAGGTCGGCAGGCCGGCGACGAAGAAGAAGGCGTCGATCTTGCGGTCCTTCAGCGCGTCGGCCGACTCGGCGGCGCCGAGGCGCTCGCGCGTGATGTCGCGGTCCTTGTCGAGGCCGGCCGCATCCAGGAGGCGAAACGCCATCACCTCGGTCGCGCTGCCAGCGGAGCCGGTGGAAACGCGCCTGCCTTTGAGATCGGCGATCTTGTTGATGCCGCTGCCTTCGATCGTTACGGCGTGCATGCGGTTCGGGTAGAGCACCATCAGCGTGCTCACCTTCACCGGCTTGCCCTTGAACTTGTCTTCGCCCCGGTAGGCGTCCTGCAGCGCGTCGGCCATGGTGAGCGCGATGTAGGACTTGCCGGTGCCGATCAGCTGGAGGTTGGCGACCGAACCGCCGGTCACTTCCGCCGTCGCGCTGATGCCGGGCACGTACTTCGACAGCACCGCAGCCATGCCGCCGCCGAGCGGGTAGTAGACGCCGCCGGTACCACCGGTCGCAATGGAGAGGTTCTGCGCCTGCGCGGCGAAAGCGACCGCGCACAGCGCGATCACGCGCACGATGAATCCCATGAATGTCCTCCTCCTAAGAGTTTTATCGATTCTACCGCCATCAACTACCGCCGAGCAGCGCCTTCTTCAGGTCTTCCTGCACCGGCTTATCGCCGAGCCAGATGCGCAGCAGCGCCTGGTAGAAGTCCGCGCCCTCGATCGGCTGGCCGGTGGCTTTCCCGTCGATGCCGACCTGCGTCGCTTTGCCGTCCCAGTCGAGCGTGATGGTCGAGCCCTTCTTCGCTTCGCCGACCTGCGCCATGACTTGCGTGAGCGCCTGCACGCGCGGCTCGAGCGCCTTCACCTGCGCCTCGGAGTGGTTGTCGCGGATACCCTCGACCAGCGCCGAGGTGAAGCGCTCGGCGCCGATGTCGCGCAGCATGTGCAGCGCGACGCGCTTCGGCCCCTCCTGTGCGACGGCCTCGGCGGCATTCGCCGTCTTCTTCGGCAGGTACAGGCCCATCGCATAGACATTGAAGAAGATCAGCTTGCGCAGCCCGGCGCCGTTGAGGACCAGGTTTGCATTGGCGAGCGAAGCCTGGTCGTCGATCCTGACCCCCGCGACCTCCGCGCCAAGCGCGGGGAAGGCGATCGACAACGAAACGAGGAAAACCCTAAGCGCTTTCATACAGCCGCGTCAGCACGAATTCGCGATGACCGAGCGCCTCGGCGGCGGTGAGGCGGCCGTTGGCGGTGCGGAACATGCACTCGAGCAGCTTGTCGCCGGCCTGGTCCGGCGTCAGCTCTTTTCGCAGCAGGCCTGAGACGTCGACGTCGATGTGCTCCGGCATGGTGCGCACGGTGCGCGGGTTGGCGCACAGCTTGATCACCGGCAGGATCGGGTTGCCGATCACGTTGCCCTGGCCGGTAGGAAAGAAGTGCACCACGAAGCCGGAAGCCGCGCAGAGCGTCACCATCTCGGCGGCGGCCGAAGAGGAATCCATGAACCACAGGCCGGGCTTGTCGGGCATCTCCGCCTTGTCGATGACGCCATCGACCAGGCATTTGCGGCCGATCTTCTGGATGTTGCCGAGCGCCTTCTCCTCGATGGTGGTGAGGCCGCCGGCGATGTTGCCCTTGGTCGGCTGCGACTCCGAGAGGTCGCTCGTCTTGTGGCGGTTGATCACGTCCTGGTAGCGGTCGAAGACGAACTGGAACTTCTTGCGCACCTCGTCCGTGCGGCAGCGCGCCGCGACAAGGTGCTCGCCGCCTGTCAACTCTGTCGTTTCTCCAAACACCATGGTGACGCCCTGCGGGTAGAGCTTGTCGAAGGCATTGCCGACCGTCGGGTTGGCGCCGCAGCCGGAGGTCGTGTCCGATTCGCCGCATTTGGTCGAGACCCACAGCTCCTTCAGCGGGCGCTCCTCGCGGCGCAGCTCGCTCGCCCACTGCAGGAACTCGCGCGCCTTCTGCGAGGCGCGGCGGATGGTCTCGTGGTCGCCGTGGCCCTCGATGCCGAAGCCGGCGACGGGCTTGCCGGTTTTGGCGATGCCCTCGACGACGCGCGTGGTCCAGCCTTCCTCGATCCCGATCACCACCACCGCGGCGACGTTGGGGTTCGCGCCGGTGCCGATCAGCGTGCGGAAATGCAGCTCGAGGTCGGCGCCGAACTGCAGTCGCCCGTAGGGGTGCGGCAGCGCCATCACGCCCTTGATGTTGTTCGCGACCGCTTCGGCGGCGGCGTTCGACAGATCGTCGACCGGCAGGATGACGACGTGGTTGCGCACGCCGATGCGGCCGTTCTCTCTTTTGTAGCCCCAGAAGGTGTTCTGCATGACTACCAGCGCTTGGTCTTGAGGTTGTGCACGTGGAGATGCTCGCCCTTCGCGATCGGCTTGACCACCTTGCCGATGTCGACGCCGTACTTGATCACCGTGTCGCCCGGCTGGTAGTCGCGCAGCGCCACCTTGTGGCCGATCGGAATATCGCTCTTCGCCGTCACACAGAGGTCTTTGTCGTCTTCCATGATCCAGCCGTCGAGCGGCTGGCCGGACTTGACTCCCTCGACGACGACGACGCCGACCCCGTCGCCCTCCTCGTGCACCACGAAGTGGATCATGACGTTATTCTATTCGCATGATTGACAGGCGCCGCTTCCTCGCTTCCCTGGGTGCGCTCGCTGTTTCACCCGCTTTCTCCCAGGCGGATTACCCGTTCGCGCTCGGCGTCGCCTCGGGCTACCCGATGCCGTCGAGCGTGGTGCTCTGGACGCGCCTCATCGGCGCGTCCTCGCAAGCAGTGGAAGTGGGCTGGGAAGTAGCGGCCGACGAATCCATGCAAGACGTGATTCGTCGAGGAACCGCCGTTGCCGAGCCGGCCTGGGCGCACTCGATCCACGTCGAGCCGCAAGGCCTGCAGCCGGATCGCTGGTACTGGTACCGCTTCACCACGCGCGATGCACAGAGTCCGATCGGCCGAACACGTACCGCTCCGGCGGCAGGCGCCCAGGTCGCAAGACTGCGCTTCGGCTTCGCTTCCTGTCAGCACTACGAGCAGGGCTACTTCGCCGCGTACCGGCACATGGTGGCCGACGCCCCGGACCTGATCGCCTTCCTCGGCGACTACATCTACGAATCGCATTGGGGGCGCGAGCTGGTGCGCAGCCATGAGAGCCCCGAGCCCTACACGCTCGAAGACTACCGCGCCCGCTATGCGCTCTATAAGAGCGACCCGGATCTGCAGGCGGCCCACGCCGCCTGCCCGTGGATCGTGACCTGGGACGACCACGAGGTAGACAACGACTACGCCGACGATCGTTCCGAAGACGGGATGGAGCGGCAGGCGTTCCTCGCCCGCCGCAGCGCTGCGTACCGCGCCTACTACGAGCACATGCCGCTTCCGTCGCGCATGCAGCCGAGCGGCCGGGAGATGCGCATCTATACGACGCTCGACTGGGGAACGCTCGCGCGCTTCTACACGCTCGACGACCGCCAGTACCGCTCGTGGCACGCCTGTCCGCGGCGAGGTCGCCGCGGCGGCTCGAACACCGTCGACATCGACGAGTGCGGACGCCTCTTCTCGGCCGGCCGCACCATGCTCGGCCGCACGCAGGAGCGCTGGCTCGACCGCTCGTTTGGCGACTCGCGCGCGGCCTGGAACGTGCTCGCGCAGCAGACGACGATGTCGCAGTTCGACCAGAAGCCCGGCCCCGGCCGGCGCGCGTGGACGGATGGATGGGATGGCTACCCGGCTGCACGAAGCAGGTTGTTAAGTTCGATTCTGGATAGAAAAATTCGCAACCCGGTGGTGATTGGCGGCGACGTCCATTCGTTCAACGTCGCGCAGCTCAAGCTGGACTTCGACGACCCGGCCTCGCCGATCGTCGCCTCCGAGTTCGTCGGCACCTCGATCACCTCGCAGGCCTGGGCGCAGGAGCGGCTCGATGCGCTGCGATCCGAGAACCCGCACATGCTGCTGATGGACAGCCGCTACCGCGGCTACGTGCGCATGGAAGTCACGCCGACGCGCCTTGCCGCCGACCTGCGCGCGATGGAGTCGGTGACTCGGCGCGAGGCGGCGTGCGACACGCTCGCAAGCTTCGTGGTGGAAAACGGCCGGCCGGGCCCGCTGAAGGCCTAGGCGCGCGGGCGGCGCGTCGCGCGGCCGAGCGCGAAGCCGACGCCGAAGGTGGTGCCGAAAAGCACCACGATCGCGACCAGGCCCCAGACGATCGCCTCGCGCACCGCGGCGCGCGCGTCCTGGATGGCGCGCGTCGTGTAGCGCTCGGCTTCGATCGCCAGCGCCGCGCGCTGCCGGTCGACCTCCTGGTAGAACGCGGTGCGCTCGCGCTGGACCGTCGCGTCGAGCGCGCTCTGCGTCGACTCGAAGCTGCGCGTCAGCGCGACGCGCTCGGTCTGCAGCACGCCGAGCGTCTCGCTCCAGCGCCGGTCGACCTGCGCCAGGCCGTCGCGCAGATCGCCGCGCGCCTCCTCGACCAGCCGCGGATCAGCCAGCTCGTTGACCCTCTGCAGCGTCTCGTCGGTGCGCGCGACGAGCCGCGCCACGTCGGCGGACTTGACTCCCGAATCGATCGCCAGCAACTGCACCCGCCAGCGCGTCTCCTCCGGAACGCCGCGCCCGTAGGCGTCGAGGCGATCGGTCGCGTCGGCCGCCACCTCGGCCGCCGAGCCGACCGTGGTCGGCGCGCCGGCATCCCCCGCCACCGCGCTCAACGGCACCGCGGCGCGCGTGAAATCGAGATCGGTCAGCGGATAGTCCGCGACCTGCTTGGCGACGACCTCGCCGTAGCGCTTGAGGTCTGCCGCGTCGAAATGGCGCGCCGCGAGAGCTCGCGCGTCGGCGGCGATCTGCGCCGCCTCGTTCGCCGCATCGGCGTGGCGCTCGCCGAAGAGCTCGCGTCCGGCGCCGTCGCGGAAGAAGGCATCCATCTGGGCGGCGAAGGTCCACGTATCGACCAGCGCGAGGCGCGGCACGCTGCGGTACGCCGCACCGCGGCTATCGACCGATGCGCCGATCTTCCAGCGCAGAGACGCCGCCTGCACCGCCGTGTCGCCCGACTGCGCGCCGATCGCGTCGGCCGCGCGCTGCACGCGCTCCGACATCTGCGCCGCAAACTGGCGCGTCTCCGTTCGCATGCGGACCTCCGCCGGCGGCAGCGGCGTGCCCGGCGTCTCCACCTTGAACGAAAAGCAGCCGCCGAGCAGCGCCGCCGCAAGCACGCTCGCCAGCCGAACCGCCTTTCTGCAGGACATCACGCTCCGCGTTCCTTCAGCCGCGCCTCGAGTTGCTGGCGCACGAGTCCGATGTGGATACGCAAAGTGTAGTACTCGCCGGCGTATGCCGGCGGCACGCGCAGCGCGCCGACGCGCTGCTCGATGTCGGCCAGGTGCTTCAGGCCTTTCGCCGCCCCGCCACTGTCGCGCTGCAGGCTCAATTCAAGGAACTTGAGCTCGCCATACCAGCGGTAGATGCGCCGCCGCACGCCCCAACGGTAGGTCGCCGGCAGATAGCGCAGCAGCGGGATGCCGATCGCGAGCACCGGGATGGCGAAGAACAGGAAGCGCTGCACCCAGACCGACAGCCAGAACGGCATGTACCGGCGCAGGAAGGAGGAGTACTGCCCGCGATAGTTGCGCTCGGCATCGGGTGAAGGCGGGAAATCTCGGTCGCGCAGCGACGGAAACTCGCCGGGGCGATTGAGCAGGCTGCTGCCGCCGTGCACCTCGCGTGCGGCCTCGACCAGCAAGTCGACGATCACCGGGTGCAGGTCTTCGGCGGCAAGCAGGTTGGCGGTGACCGCGACGACCGTCAGGTCCTCGACCGGAATGTTCCGCGCCAGGTCGAGCGCCCCGGCCGGGATCACGATCTTTTCGAGAAAGGGGTAGTGCCTGGTGTACGCGTCGGCGCGCTTGAAGCCGATCGGCCACACGCCTTTCGCGTGCAGGAGCCGCTGCACCGCCGACGCCTCGGGCGCATTCACCAATATGGCTGCATCGACCGCGCCGGATTCGAGCTTCGCCGCCGCCTCCAGCCCGCCGGCGGGATCCATGCGCATGGTCTTCCCGTCGATGCCGTTGGCGCCGAGCAACCGCAGCGCCAGCACGCGCGCGCCGCTGCCCTCGTCGCCGACCGCCACACGCTTGCCGCGCAACTGCGCCAAGTACGCCAGCGGCTGCTTGCCGTGCCAGAAGAACCACACCGGCTCGTAGAACAGGCTGCCGAGCGTGACGATGCCGGGCGCATCGGCGGAGGTGGCGAGGCCGCCCTGCACGAGCGCGACCTGCACGCCGTCGCGCCGCTCCTGCAGTCGCCGGAGGTTCTCGAGCGAACCGTTCGACTCCTTGAGCACCAGGTCCACGCCGTAGCGCGCCAAGTACGCCCGGTAACGCATGGCAAAGGCATGGTAGGCGCCGTCTGCGGGTCCGGTGCTGATGACGACGGAGCGCGGCGGCGCGGGCTGGACCAGTATTTTGAACAGCAGCGCGAAGAGCCCGATGAGAGCCACGGCCGCCGTGCCCGCGACGATCCACGCCAGCCAGCGCATGCGCCGGAAATGCGCTTCCTCCCACCGCGCGAGGCCGGACAGTCGGCTCATGACGCGCTCATCGCGCTACCTGCAGCGCAGGTTGCCGCGACTGAGGTCGACCGGCTTCGAGCAGTCCACTTCTTCGACGCGCCGGTCCGGCGCGAGCTCCGGGGTTGCCTGCGTGTTGCCCGGAATGAGATCCATCGGATTGGGCGCGGGCGGCGGCAGGTCCTCGGCGCCGTAGGTCAGAACCTTGCCGGCGTGCTGGCAGCCCGCGAGGAGCGCGGCGACCAGGAGCGCGAGAACGCCGTTTCTCATTTGCAGCGCAGGTTTCCCTGCGTGAGATCGATCGGCTTCGAGCAGTCCTGCTCGGTGATCCGTCGATTCGGCGCCAGCACCGGCGCGGGCGGATCCGAGACGAAGAGCGCCGAAGGATCCGGGAAGGGCTGCGGGTTGTTGACGTAGTCGATGGTGCCGAGGATCAGAACCAGGCCCAGCGCCGTTGTAGCGGCGGTGGTGTTCACGGCCGCCACGCCCGAAGCGGCGCTGGTCCCCGGCACGGCGCCGGTGCCGACGCCGACCGCCGCATTGGCGCAGCCCGCGATGAGCGCGGCGGTCGCGAGCCAGGCGGCGAGCCTCATGCCGCCATTCTGCCACCCTAGGTGCAGGCGCGCTGAAGCCGGTCGCGCACCGCCTCCCACCCGGGCGCCGCGGGCGGCGCCTCGACCAGGATCTGCTCGCAGCCGGCGCCGTCGAGCTCGCGCAACGCGGCATAGAGCTTCTGCTCATACGCGTGCGGCTCGCGCGGCATGCGCAACCAGAAATCCACGCGCTCGTCGGGCCGCGAGAAAGCGAGCACCGCCACGCGGTCGCCGAGCCTCGCGATCTCCTGGTCGAGCGCATGCGTCGCAACGAGCCGCGCCGGCGTGCGCGGCGCGTAATGCCTTTCGAGCCCGCCGGAATGGCGCGGAGACGATGCCGTCTTCTCGCGCAGGGAAACGATTTTCTCGAGCTCGGCCCGCAAGATCCTGCCGGGCCGCAGCAGCACGGCCTCGCCGCCCGAGAGATCGACGATCGTCGATTCGATGCCGACCTCGCTCGGCCCGCCCTCGAGCACCAGGTCGACGTCCTTGCCGAGGTCCTCGCGCACGTGCGCGGCGGTAGTGGGCGAGACACGGCCGAAGCGGTTCGCCGAGGGCGCCGCGATGCCGCCGCCGAATGCTTTGAGAAGCTCCTGCGCAACCGGATGCGACGGGACTCTGACCCCTACGGTCGGTTGCCCTCCCGTCACGAAATCTTTTGCTTTGTCGCTCTTTTCAAGAATCAAGGTGAGAGGACCGGGCCAATATCTATCGGCCAGCGTGCGGGCGTCCGGAGGAATTTGCCGGGCATATCGAAAAGCTTCTTCGGCGGAAGCGAAGTGCACGATGACGGGATGGTCGGCTGGACGCCCCTTCGCCGCGTACAGGCGGGCGACGGCCTTTTCGCTCGACGCGTCGGCGCCCAGGCCGTAGACCGTTTCGGTGGGAAAGGCGACGAGGCCGCCGGCGCGGAGGATCTCCGCCGCGCGGCGCACCTCGGAACTCACAGCTTGAGCGGCGCGGCCTCGAGCACCGCTTTGGTCTGCTTGGCGCGGAAGTCGGTGAGCTTCTTCTGCAGGTTGGCGTCGGAAAGGGCGAGCAGCGCAACGGCGAACAGCGCCGCATTGGCCGCGCCGGCCTCGCCGATGGCGAAGGTGGCGACGGGAATGCCTTTCGGCATCTGCACAGTGGAAAGCAGCGAGTCGAGGCCCTGCAGGTGCTTGGAGGGCATCGGCACGCCGAGCACCGGCAGCGTGGTATGCGCGGCGACCACGCCGGCGAGATGCGCCGCGCCGCCGGCGGCGGCAATGATCGCCTTCTTGCCGTTTTTCTGCGCGTTCGTCGCCCAGTCGGCCACGGCATGCGGCGTGCGGTGCGCCGACATGGCCTTCGCTTCGTAGGGCACGCCGAACTCCTCGAGCACCTTGGCAGCCGCCTTCATGGTCTCCCAGTCAGACGTGGAGCCCATCACGATTCCGATCATGAAAGTCCTCTCCCCGTGAGGCGCTTCAATGCTTCCCGGTATTTTTCCGACGTCTTCGCGATCACATCCTGCGGCAGCTTCGGCGCTGGCGGCGTCTTGTCCCAGTCGAGCGTCTCGAGATAGTCGCGCACAAACTGCTTGTCGTACGACGGCGGCGAGATGCCGACCTGGTACGAGTCGGCCGGCCAGAAACGCGACGAATCGGCCGTCAGCACCTCGTCGATCAATACCACTTCGTTTTTCTCGTTCAAGCCGAATTCAAACTTGGTGTCGGCGATGATGATGCCTTTCGTCGCCGCGTAGTCGCTCGCCTCCTTGTAAAGGCGAATGCTGACGTCGCGCACCTTCTCGGCCATCGGCTTGCCGATCAGCTTCACTACCTCTTCGAACGGGATGTTCTCGTCGTGGCCGGTTTCGGCCTTGGTGGCGGGAGTGAAGATCGGCTGCGGCAGCTTCTGCGCCTGCTGCAATCCCTTCGGCAGCTCGATACCGCAGACCTTGCCGGTCTTCTGGTAGTCCTTCCAGCCCGAGCCGATGATGTAGCCGCGCACCACCGCTTCGATCGGCAGCGGCTTCAGCTTTTTCACGACCACGGCGCGTCCGGCCACCTGGGACACTTCTTCTTTTGAAACTACGGAGGCAGGGTCGATGCCGGTGAGCTGGTTCGACACGATGTGGCCGAGCTTGCCGAACCAGAAGTTGGCCATCGCGTTCAGCACGACGCCCTTGTCCGGAATCGGATCGGGCAGCACCACGTCGAACGCGGACAGGCGGTCGCTGGTGACGATCAGCATCTTGTCGTTGCCGACCGCGTAGATGTCGCGGACCTTGCCCTTACCGATTCGTTTTAACGAATTTATTTTTGATTCAAAAAGTACCATGGTCAGGCGGCCTGCTTCTCGAGCTCGCTGCGCCATTTGCCGGTGGAGGCGAGACCATTCATGTGGGCGCGGTGGTGGAAGGCCTTTTGCGCCGCGGCGAGGTTGCCGGGCTGGCCGCGCCAGGCAGTCAGCGCCGGGTTCTGCAGCGCGCGCGAGTACGAGAACGTCAGCGGCCACGGCAGGCCCTTCATCGCCGCCATCGCGTTGAGGTGCGCGGTTGCGGTTTCGTCGGCCTGGCCGCCGGACAGGAACACGATGCCCGGCTGCGCCGCCGGCACAGTGCGCTTGAGGACGCGCACGGTGCGCTCGGCGACTTCGTCCACGCCGGCCTGCCGCTTGTTGTCCTTGCCCGACACCACCATGCTGGTCTTGAGGATCAGGTGCTCAAGGGACACGTTGTACGCGCCCATCGCGGCATAGGTCGCGCGCAGCGTGGCTTCGTGCACTTCCTCGGACCGCTCGGCGGTGTGGTCGCCGTCCAGGAGCACTTCCGGCTCGATCATCGGAACGATCGACGCTTCCTGGCAGATCGCCGCATAGCGGGCGAGCGCGTGGGCGTTGGCGTACAGGCAGGTGTGGGTCGGGATGTCGGTGCCGATGGTAATCACCGCGCGCCACTTGGCGAAGCGGCAGCCGAGGTCGAAGTACTCCTTCATCCGCTTCTGCAGCCCGTCGAGGCCCTCGGTGACTTTCTCCTCGCGGGTGAAGGGGACGTTGGCGACGCCCTTGTCGACCTTGATGCCGGGGATGATTCCCTTCTTCGCCAGGTACTGCGGGATCGGCGAGCCGTCGTTCGCCTTCTGGCGCGCGGTCTCGTCGAACAGGATCACGCCGGAGAGGTGCTGCTCGACGCCCGGCGTGCTGAACAGCAGGTTGCGGTAGGCGCGGCGGTTCTCCTCGGTGCATTCGACGCTCACCGTCTTGAACCGCTTTTCGCAGGTGCCGCTCGATTCGTCGGCGGCGAGGATGCCCTTGCCTCTGGCGACCATCGCGGCCGCGGTCTTGGAAAGCAGTGCCTTGTCCATGGATCGTGAGTGAAGGTGAAAAAGGGTTGCGGGTACGGGTTGCCGGGACGGAGCCGGGAAAGGTGCAAGGATTTTAACCAATTACTCGCGTACAATGCGCGGCCCCATGAAACCCGATCAGCGCAATCTCGCGATCATCGCGCACGTCGACCACGGCAAGACGACCCTGGTCGACAAATTGCTGCGCCAGTCGGGGACCTTCGCCGCCCACCAGCAGGTCGAGGAGCGGGTGATGGACTCCAACGACCTCGAGCGCGAGCGCGGCATCACCATCCTCGCCAAGAACTGTGCCGTGCGCTACCGCGGCGCGCATATCAACATCGTCGACACGCCCGGGCACGCCGACTTCGGCGGCGAAGTGGAGCGGGTGCTGTCGATGGTCGACGGCGTGCTGCTGCTGGTCGACGCGGTCGAGGGGCCGATGCCGCAGACGCGCTTCGTTACCCGCAAGGCGCTCGCCCTGGGCCTGAAGCCGATCGTGGTGGTGAACAAGATCGACCGCCCCGGCGCGCGGCCCGACTGGGTCGTCAACCAGACCTTCGACCTGTTCGACAAGCTCGGCGCCACCGAGGAGCAGCTCGACTTCCCGGTGATCTATGCCTCCGCGCTGCTGGGTTTCGCCAAGAAATCCCTCAACGACGAAAGCAAGGACATGGCGCCGCTGTTCGACGCCATCCTGAAGCACATCCCGGTGCGCGAGGACGAGGACCCGGAAGGGCCGCTGCAGCTGCAGATCTGCTCGCTCGACTACTCGAGCTATGTCGGCAAGATCGGCATCGGCCGCATTCGCCGCGGCCGGTTGAAAGCGGCGCAGGAAGTGCTGGTGCTGAACGGACCGGGCTCGACGCCGGTCAAGGCCAAGGTCAACGAGATCCTCATGTTCGAGGGCCTCGAGCGCGTGAAGGTCGCCGAGGCGCAGGCCGGCGACATCGTGCTGGTGAACGGCGTCGAGGAGGTCGGCATCGGCGTGACGATTACCGGCCTGGAGAAGCCCGAGGCGCTGCCGCTCCTGAAAGTCGACGAGCCTACGCTGACGATGAACTTCCTCGTCAACGCCTCGCCGCTCGCCGGGCGCGAGGGCAAGTACGTCACCAGCCGCCAGATCCGCGAGCGCCTGGAGCGCGAGACCAAGAGCAACGTCGCGATGCGCGTCGAGTATCCCGAGGACACCGATACCTTCATCGTCCACGGCCGCGGCGAGCTGCACCTGACGATCCTGCTGGAAACCATGCGGCGCGAGGGCTACGAGATCGCCGTGTCGCGTCCGCGCGTCGTCTTCAAGGAGATCGACGGCGTGAAGTGCGAGCCGTTCGAGTTCCTGACCGTCGACGTCGAGGACCAGAACCAGGGCGCGGTGATGGAGGAGCTCGGCCGCCGGCGCGGCGAGTTGAAGGACATGCAATCGGACAGCAAGGGGCGCGTGCGCCTCGACTATCGCATCCCGGCGCGCGGCCTGATCGGCTTCCAGGGCGAGTTCATGACCCTCACCCGCGGCACCGGTCTGATGAGCCACGTGTTCGACGACTACGCCCCGGTGAAGTCCGAGGAGATGGCCGAGCGGCGCAACGGCGTGCTCGTGTCGCAGGACGACGGCGCAGCGGTGGCCTACGCACTGTGGAAGCTGCAGGAGCGCGGGCGCATGTTCGTCAGCCCCGGCGAGCCGGTGTACGAGGGCATGATCATCGGCATCCACAGCCGGGACAACGACCTGGTGGTGAACCCGATCAAGACCAAGCAGCTCACCAACATCCGCGCCGCGGGCAAGGACGAGGCGATCGACCTGACCCCGCCGATCCAGCTCACGCTCGAGTACGCGGTCGAGTTCATCGCCGACGACGAGCTGGCCGAGATCACGCCGAAGTCGATCCGCCTGCGCAAGCGGCACCTGAAGGAACATGAGCGGCGCCGCGCCGAGCGTGCGGCGGCTTAGCGCCGCGGCGCTGCTTCTCCTGCTCGCGGCGTGCGCGAGTAATCCCACTGTTCCCGTCACCGATCCCGGTTCTGCGGATCGCGCCGCCGGCGTCGCCCTGAAGATGCTCGGCAAGCCCTACCACTACGGCGGCTCGACGCCCGCCGGCTTCGACTGCAGCGGCCTCGTCCAGTACAGCTACAAACAAGCAGGCGTGAATCTGCCGCGCAGCACTGCGGCTCAATTGAAGGTGTCGCAGTCGCTGCGCGGCGCCAATCTGCGGCGCGGCGACCTCCTTTTCTTCGACGAGGAAGGCAAGAAGAAGTCGCACATCGGCATCTACCTCGGCGATGGCAAGTTCGTGCACGCGCCTTCTTCGGGCAAGCACGTGCGCACCGACCGGCTCGATGCGCCGTACTGGCGCAAGCATTTGTCCGAGGCGAGAAGGGTCTAGCTTCGCAGCACTTCCTGCGCGGCGCGCAAGCCGCTGCGCAGCGCGCCGGCGACGGTTCCGGCTTCTTCCAAATCAGTCGCCTCGCCCGCGAAGAACAGCGTTTTCTCGATCGGCGTGCGCAGCTCCGCGCGCGCGCCCTGCCCGCCCACCAGCACGTAGCTGTAGCCGCCGCGCGCATGCGGGTCGGCCTGCCAGTCCTGCACCAGCGCGGCTTCGACTTTGGGAACGCGCCCGAGCACCGCGCGCACGCTCGCGAGCGCCCGTTGGAGAAGGATTTTTTCAGGCAACCCGGCGAGCGCGCCGGCCTTCGGGCCGCCTGCCCACGCGGTGAGCAGCGGCACGTGCATCGGCAGCGGCGTCCAGAACGTGGGGAACGGCGCGGCGGGCGAATGGAAGAAGGCGACGCCCGGGCAGCGCGCTTCCCAGAACGCCTCCTTGAACCGCATCGCCACGCGGATCACCGGACCGGAGGCAAGCTTTTCGATTGAAGGTTTATGCAACTCGGGCGTGAAGCGGACCGTGCCCGCCTGAAGGACTCCAAGAGGCAGCGTGACGATCGCATGCCGCGCGCGCACGCCGTCGACCTCGACTTCACCGTGCCGCCAGCGCACCTCGCGCACCGGCCGTCCGAGCGCGACGCGAAACTTGCCGGTGAGGAACGTCTCGAGCAGCGGCCCATAGCCGCCCTGCGGCCGCATCTGTGAGGAGCCGAGCGAGCCGCCCTCCCATTCCTCGACGATCTCGCGCGCGCTGACGCGCGCCGGATCGGCGGCGTCGAAGCCCTGCACCATCATCGTGGCGAGCCGCTTGGTGCTCGAAGAAATCCTTTTCTTCGAGAGGAACTCGGCGAACGACAAGTCGCGCGCCTTCAAGGCACGGGTCTCCTGCACGGCCTTCTGCGCCGCGACGAAGGCGTTCGCCTCGCGCAGCCTGCCGCGCTCGAGGAAGCGCTGCGTGCGGGTCGAGTCCACGCCGACGACGCCGGCTCGCTGCAGGAGCGCGAGCGTAACGTCGGGCCGGCCGTGAACGAATTCGGCGCCGAGCTCGACCGGCGCCGGCAGGCCCGGCAGGCGCCGCGTCCAGCAGCGTCCGCCGATGCGATCGCGCGCCTCGAGCACGAGGACCGAGCGGCCGGCGCGCGAAAGAGCGTCTGCGGCGGCGAGGCCGGATGCGCCGGCGCCGATGACGACGACGTCGAGGGATTTCGCTTGCGTGTCGGCTATTCCACTTTGACTCCGGTGTCCTTCACCGTCTTCTTCCACAGCTCGACTTCCTTGCGGATCTGCTCGCGGAACGCCTCCGGCGTGCCGCCCTTCGGCGCGACACCGTCGGTCTGCAGCTGCTCGCCGGTCTCCTTGGCTTTGAGCATCTTGTTCACCTCGGCGTTCATCTTGTCGACGGCAACCTTCGGCATGCCCTTGGGCGCGATCAGGCCGTGCCACAGCGCCACGTCGTAGCCCTTGACCCCCGACTCGGCGAGCGTCGGAACATTCGGCTCGGCCGGCAGTCTATTGGCAGTCGTGACCGCGAGGACGCGCAGCTTCCCCGCCTTCACGTGGGGCAGCGCCGTTGCGGTGCTGGTGCAGAAGAGGTCGGTCTGACCGGCGATGGTGTCGGTCAGCGCAGGACCGGTACCTTTGTAGGGAATATGGTTCATCTTGATGCCGGCCATGTAGGCGAACAGCTCGCACGCCATGTGTGTGATACTGCCCTGTCCGGCCGAGGCGAAGTTCAGCGTACCCGGCTTCGCCTTGGCGAGCGCGATCAGCTCCTTTGCGGTCTGCGCCGGCACCTTCGGGTTCACCACCACGAGCATCGGCCCTTGCGAGATTTGCACTACCGGCGTGATGTCGTTCACCGGGTCGTACTTCAGCGGATAGAGCGCCGGGTTGACGGTGTAGCTCGAGGCGATCAGCGTGAACGTGTAGCCGTCGGGCTCGGCCTTCACGCCTTGCTCGATGCCGAGCAGCCCGCCGGCGCCGGGCTTGTTCTCGACGATCACCTGGGCGCCCATCGAGGTCGACAGCTTCTGCGCCGTGAAGCGCGCGATGAAGTCCGAGCCGCCGCCGGGCGCGAAGGGCACGATAATGTGGATCGGCTTCGCCGGGTAGTTCTGGGCGGCGGCGGGAGCGGCCAGCACGGCCGCGGCGAGACTGGCGACAAGGCAGGAATAAGTGCGCATCGTTTTGCGCCTCCGAAGTTTTGCGATAATTGCGCCCCTCCAACATGATCAAGATCGAGAACCTCGTCAAGACGTTCGGCGCGAAACGCGCCGTCGACGGCATCTCTTTCAGCGTCGAGCGCGGCGAAGTGCTCGGCTTCCTCGGCCCGAACGGCGCCGGCAAGTCGACCACCATGCGCATGGTGACCGGGTTCATGCCGCCCACCGCGGGCCGTATCAGCATCGGCGGCTACGATGTGGTCGAGTCTCCGCTCGAGGCCAAGCGCCTGATCGGCTACCTCCCCGAGAACGCGGCGTCGTATCCCGACATGACGGTGCACGGCTTCCTCAGCTTCGTCGCCGAGCTACGCGGCCTGCGAGGCGACGCGCGGCGCCAGGCGGTGCACCGCGTGGTCGAACTCTGCTTCCTCGAGTCGGTGCTCGGCCAGTCGATCGACACGCTCTCCAAGGGCTACCGCCACCGTACCTGCCTCGCGCAGGCGCTGATCCACGATCCGGAGGTGCTGATCATGGACGAGCCGACCGACGGCCTCGACCCGAACCAGAAGCACGAGGTGCGCAACCTCATCCGCGAGCTCGGCAAGTCGAAGGCGATCGTGTTCTCTACCCACATCCTTGAGGAAGTGGACGCCGCCTGCACACGCGCCATCATCATCGACCGCGGCCGCATCGTGGCGAGCGGCACGCCCGACGAGCTCGGCCGGCCGCTCGACGAGGTATTCCGCCGCCTGACGCTGCCCGACACGGTGCAGGCATGAAGGCGGTCTGGATCATCGCCAAGCGCGAGCTGACGAGCTATTTCACCTCGCCCGTGGCTTACGTATTCCTCGTCATCTTCCTGCTGCTGACCGGCTTCTTCACCTTCACCGCCGGCAATTTCTTCGAACGGGGCGAAGCCAGCCTCGCCGCTTTCTTCGGCTGGCATCCGTGGCTCTATCTGGTGCTGGTGCCCGCGGTCGGCATGCGGCTGTGGGCCGAAGAGCGCCGCGCCGGAACGCTCGAACTGCTGCTCACGATGCCGATCACGCCCTGGCAGGCGATCCTCGCCAAGTTTCTCGCTTCGTGGGCGTTCCTCGCCGTGGCGCTCTTCCTTACGTTCCCGGCGGTGATCACGGTCAACCTCCTCGGCAGCCCCGACAACGGCGTGATTTTCGCCGGCTACCTCGGCAGCTTCTTTCTCGCCGGCGCGTACCTCGCGATCTCGTGCATGACTTCCGCGATGACGCGCAACCAGGTGGTGGCTTTCATCCTGTCGGTGGTGATCTGCCTGTTCCTGCTGCTCGCCGGCTTCAACCCGGTGACCGACCTGCTTGTGCGCTGGGCGAGCCCGGTGGCGGTCGACACGGTGGCGGCCTTCTCGGTAGTCACGCACTTCGACGGCTTCCAGCGCGGCGTGATCGATACGCGCGACCTGTTCTTCTTCCTGTCGGTGATCGGCTTCGCGCTGTTCGCCACCGGCGTCATCATTCGGGGCCATCGTGCTGGCTGAGTGGTTGAAGAAAAACGAGCCCCTGGTCTACTCGGCGGTCGGCCTGGTCGCGCTGTTCCTGGTCCTCGTCGCGGCCAACTTCCTGCTCTCGCTCGCGCCGGCTCGCCTCGACCTCACGCAAGGCAGCATCTACACGCTCTCGCCGGGGACCAAGAAGATTCTGCGCAACCTGTCCTCGCCGGTAAAGGTGAAGCTCTACGCCTCGCAGGGCGAGGCGGTGCCGGTGCCCCTGCGCGGCTTCACGCAGCGCGTCGAGGACCTGGTGCGCGAGTTCAAGCAGGCGGCCGGCGCCAACCTGATCGTCGAGCGCTACAACCCCAAGCCGGATTCCGAGGAAGAGGATGCCGCGCAGCTCGACGGCATCGAGCCGCAGCAGCTGATGACCGGCGAGCAGTTCTACCTTGGCGTGGCCGTGAGCCAGCTCGACCGCAAGCAGACCATTCCCAGCGTCGCGCCGCAGCGCGAGCGGCTGCTGGAGTACGACCTGGTGCGCGCCATCGCGCGCGTCGGCGCCGCCGAGCGGCCGAAGATCGGCGTGATGGCGGGCCTGCCGGTGCTCGGCGAGAAGTTCAACCCGCTCACGCGCCAGGCCTCGGAGCCGTGGGTGCTCGCGACCGAGCTCAAGCGCGAGTTCGAGGTGAAAGAAGTGTCGCTCGGTGCGAAGGAGATCGACCAGGACATCAAGGTGTTGCTCCTCATCCACCCGCGCCTGGGCGTGCCGCCGACGCTGGAGTACGCGCTCGACCAGTTCGTCCTGCGCGGCGGCAAGCTGATCGCCTTCGTCGACCCGTACGCATACTTCGACCAGCAGCAGCCGATGATGCCCGGCATGCCGCCCGAGCCGTCGAGCTCGAGCCTGCCGGTGCTGTTCAAGGCCTGGGGCGTCGAGATGGATCCGGGCAAGGTGATCTCCGACGTGGTGTTCGGCTCGGGCCAGGGCCAGCGCTACACGCCGACGGTCCTCTCGCTCAACCGCACCGCGCTCAACCGCGACGACGTGGTGACGAGCAGCATCGAGACGCTGCTCTACGCCTTTGGCGGGGCATTTCAAATAAAAAATGTCGATGGGATTCACGTCACGGATCTCATCCGTAGTTCCCCAAACTCGATGCTGGTGGAGAACTTCAACGCCACCAAGTCCGGCGACGACGCGACCAAGAGTTTCAAGCCCTCGGGCAAGCCGCTGCCGCTCGCCGTGCGCCTCACCGGCAAGTTCAAGACCGCCTTTCCCGACGGCCTCGTGCTCGACAAGAAGCCGGTGCCGAACACGCCGGTGCTGAAGGAATCGGCCGGCGAGAACTCGGTGATCCTCGTCGCCGACGTCGATCTCCTCGCCGACGGCGCCGCAGTCGACGTGCAGGACGTGCTCGGCCAGCGCGTGGTGGTGCCCTCCAACGGCAACCTCGCCCTGGCGCTCGGCATGGTCGAGCAGTTCGCCGCCGGCGACGACCTCATCTCGCTGCGCAGCCGCGCCGCCTCGTTCCGCCCGCTCACGGTGGTGCGCGAGCTCGAGGCCGAGGCGCAGAAGCAGTACTTCGGCAAGATCCAGACGCTGGAGGACGAGCTGCAGAAGACCACCGCCAAGCTGCAGGAGCTGCAGAAGGCGCAAGGCGGCAAGGGCCAGCAGATCCTCAGCGCCGAGCAGCAGGCCGAGCTCGAGCGCTTCCGCAAGACGGTGGCCGAGGGGCGCCTCGCGCTGAAGGAAGTGCGCAAGAACCTGCGCCAGGACGCCGAGGCGCTGGTCTTCTGGACCAAGCTGGTGAACATCGCCCTGATGCCGCTGCTGGTCGCGCTATTCGGCTTGCTTTTTGCATTTCTCAGAAAAAAAGTAATTTGAACCCTCGCATCGTCGCCATCCTGGTGGTGCTGCTCGTCGTCCTCGGCGGCGGCGCGCTGCTGTACCAGCGCCAGGAGGCCGCGCGGCGGCCCTCCAACGCCGCGACGCTCGGCCAGATACTCCTGAAGGACCTGAAGGCCGCCGACATCGCGTCGATCCGCATCACCGAGGGCAAATCCGCGCTGACCCTCGCCCGCAAGGACGAGCGCTGGACCCTCGCCGAGCTCGGCGGCTTCCCCGCCGATTTCACCAAGGTGCGTGACTTCGTCATCAAGGCGATCGAGCTGAAGGCCGGCCAGAGCGAGCCGATCAGCGACAAGGACCGCGGCCGGCTCAAGCTCGACGAGAGCGGCACGAACGTCGAATTCCGCGGCGCCGACGGCAAGCCGCTGCGCTCGCTCGTCGTCGGCAAGAAGTATTTCAAGCGCGAGGTGGAGAACCCCGACAAGGCGATCGGCGACGGCCGCTTCGTGCAGCTGCCGAGCGAGCCCGCTATCGTCTACATCGTCGGCGACCCGCTGATCCAGGCAACGACGAAGACCGCCGACTGGATCGACCGCAGCGCCTTCCAGGTCGAGAAGGTGAAGACGCTCGACGTGAAGTTCGCGGACGAAAAGGGCAGCTACCACATCGAACGCAACGGCGACAACGCCGACTGGAAGCTGGCGGGGCTCAAGGCCGGCGAGAAGCTCGACGTGTCGCGCGCCAACGCCGCGTCCTATTCGCTTGGCCTGCTCGACCTCGCCGACGCGCAGACGAAGGAAGCCGCCAAGGACACCGGCCTCGACAAGCCGATCGAGATCAAGGCCGTCACCCTCGACGGCCTCATCTACGACATCAAGGTCGGCAAGCTGCAAGGCGAGAACTACTTCGTCACCTTCACCTCGTCGGGAACCGTGAAGGCTGACCCGAAGGACGCCGAGCGCACCAAGAAGCTCGCGGAGCGCCAGGCGCGCGAGAAGCTCCTGCAGAACTACGTCCTGCTGATTCCGAAGAACCGCCTCGAGGACACGCTGAAGAAGCGCCCCGCGTTCCTCGAAAAGAAGGAAGACAGGAAGAAGTAGGCGGCAGTAGCATTGGGTATGGCTCGCGCGGCCGTGCTTCAGCAGCTCTTCGGCATCGACCTCCCGATCGTCCAGGCGCCCATGGCGGGCGTGCAGCTGAACGCGCTCGCGATCGCGGTATCGAATGCCGGTGGCTTGGGTTCGCTGCCTTGCGCGATGCTCGCGCCGGAGGCCATGCGCAAGGAGCTGGTGGCGCTGAAGGCCGGCACGCGCAAGCCGTACAACGTCAATTTCTTCTGCCACACGCCGCCGGCGCCGAGCGCCGAACGCGAGGCGGCGTGGCGCAAAGCCCTCGCGCCCTATTTCCAGGAGTACGGCATCGACGCCGCGGCGATTGCGGCGGGGCCGGGCCGCTCGCCGTTCAGCGTCGAGGCCGCCGCCGTACTCGAAGAATTCAAGCCCGCCGTCGTGAGCTTTCACTTCGGCCTGCCTTCGGCCGAATTGCTGAAACGCGTGCGCTCCTGGGGCTCGAAGATCCTCGGCTGCGCCACGACCGTCGCCGAAGCGCGCTGGCTCGAAGCGCGCGGCGTCGACGCCATCGTCGCGCAAGGCAGCGAGGCCGGCGGCCATCGCGGCATCTTCCTGGGCGAAGACATCAGCACCCAGGTCGGCACCTTCGCTTTGGTGCCGCAGGTCGTACGCGCCGTGAAGGTGCCGGTGATCGCCGCGGGCGGCATCGCCGACGCGCAGGGTGCCGCCGCCGTAATGGCGCTCGGCGCCGCTGGCGTGCAGGTCGGCACCGCGTACCTCCTCTGTCCCGAAGGCACCACCAGCGCTGTGCACCGCGCCGCGCTGAAGAGCGAAGCGGCGCGTGAAACGGCGCTCACCAATGTCTTCACCGGCCGCCCCGCCCGTGGCATCGTCAACCGCATCATCCGCGAGCTGGGCCCGATGAGCGCCGCAGCGCCCGAGTTCCCGCTCGCCACCTCTGCGATCGCGCCGCTCCGCGCAAAGGCCGAGGCGCAGGGCAAGGGCGACTTCTCGCCGCTCTGGTCGGGCCAGAACGCGACCGGCTGCAAGGAGATCCCCGCCGCGGACCTGACCCGCGAGCTGGCCGCAAGCCTCTAAGGGAGGGAGCTGCGATGGGCAAGGGACGGATGGAGGCGTTCAGCGACGGCGTGATCGCCGTCATCATCACCGTCATGGTCCTCGAGATGAAGGTGCCGCACGGCGAAGATCTCGCGGCGCTCGGACCGCTGATGCCGGTGTTCCTGACCTACGTGCTGAGCTATATCTACGTCGGCATCTACTGGAACAACCATCACCACATGCTGCACACGCTGCACAAGGTGAGCGGGCCGGTGCTATGGGCCAACCTGCACCTGCTGTTCTGGCTGTCGCTGGTCCCCTTCACCACCGGCTGGATGGGCGAGAACCACTTCGCCGCCATGCCGACCGCGATGTACGGCGTCGTCCTGCTCGCGTCCGCGATCGCCTACTACATCCTGCAGCAGACCATCATCGCCTCGCAGGGGCCGGACTCGATCCTCAAGCAAGCGGTCGGCGGCGACTGGAAGGGCAAATGGTCGCCTGCCTTCTACATCGTCGCCATCGCGGCGGCATTCTGGGCGCAGTGGCTCTCGCAGCTGCTTTATGTGGCCGTGGCGCTGATCTGGCTGGTGCCCGACAAGCGCATCGAGAATGCGTTGCGCAACAAGGAAGCGTCATGACTCAGCACGAGAAAGCGGAGAAGTTCGTCACCCTGCACCGCGGGCCGAAGGCGTTCGTGGTCGCCAACCCCTGGGACGCCGGCTCCGCGCGGATCCTCGCCGGCCTGGGCTATCCGGCGCTCGCCACTTCGAGCGGCGCCTCGGCCGGGGTGCTGGGCCGCCGCGACGGCAAGCTGGCGCGCGACGAAGCGCTCGCGCACGCAAGAGCGATCGTCGAGGCGGTCGACCTGCCGGTGTCCGCCGACCTCGAAAAAGGCTTCGGCGACCGGCCGCAGGATGCCGCCGAGACCATCCGCCGCGCCGGCGAGATCGGGCTGGTAGGTGGCTCGATCGAGGATGCGACCGGCGACAAGGCCCGGCCGCTCTTCGACTTCGAGCAAGCCGTCGAGCGCGTCGCGGCGGCGGTGCAGGCCGCGCGCAAGCATTCCTTCCCGTTCACGCTCACCGCGCGCGCCGAAGGCTTCCTGCGCGGCAAGCCGGACCTGGACGACGTGCTGCGGCGGCTGCAGGCGTTCGAGAAGGCGGGCGCCGACGTGCTGATGGCGCCAGGGCTGCCCGACCTCGCCTCGGTGCGTAGCGTGTGCGCCGCGCTCGGCAAGCCGTTCAACTTCATGGCCGGCATCAAGGGCAAGTCGTTCAGCGTCGCCGAGCTCGAGGCGGCGGGCGTGCGGCGCATCAGCGTCGCCACTTCGTTCTACCGCGCGGCGATGAGCGGCCTCGCCGACGCCGCGCGCGAAGTGAAGGAGCACGGCAGCTTCGGCTACCTCGAGCGCACCATGACTACTCCGGACCTCAACGGCTTCTTGCGCGAGTAACGCAATCCGTGCCCAGCGGCTCACGCCGCACGGCTCGTCCCCGATAGTCCGTGTAGCGCCTTGTCTCTTAGCCTGTCCGCTCATCCATTTCGGATGGGGAGAGAGGCAATACCATGGCAATGAAGCAACTCGCGGTGCTGGGCGCTCTGCTCGGCTTCGTGAATCCCGGCTACGCAGACGACAGCTTCGGCGGCTTGAACCGGGCCCAGACGGTGATGTTCTACTACGCGGTTCCCCTCGATGCGCAGTCGCGCAAGGACAGCAAGCCCTGGATGGGAATGCTCGTGCAAGGCCAGCAGGACTACCGCGGCGCGGGTGTCGGCGGCTTCGGCCTCGACACGCGGGTCTTCAACATGCTCGAAGAGAGCGGCGCGAGCGTGGCCAACTTCGTCATCATCGGCGCCGCCGCCGTCGGCGCCGCGGCGCTCGTCATGCACAAGGGCAAGAGCGACCAGCAGCAGGTGCAGCAGCAGCCGCAGTCGGCGGCGCCGCCTTCGCAGGTTCCCTGCGATACCTGCCCGAAGAAGTAGCGGGGGCGTCCCGGGCGCCGCGGGGCGCGGCGGGCTAGACTGGCGGCTTGGCGTACGAGCCGCACATCCCGGAAATCGCCACCGTCATCCAGTTGACGGTGGCGCCCGTCTTCATGCTGACGGCCGTAGGCACGCTGATCAGCGCGCTCAACATCCGCCTCGGCCGGGCAGTCGACCGGCGCAACGAGCTGGAGCGGCTGCTGACCCGGATGCCGCCGGACGAGAAGCCTTCGGCCCACGAGGAGCTGGGGGCGATCGCCCAGCGTGTGCGCTTTTCCTACCATGCGATCCTGGCCTCGGTGACCTCCGGGCTGTTCATCTGCCTGTTGATTTTCGTCGCCTTTCTGTCCACCTTCGTGCGCACGGATATTTCCCTGACCATCGCCGCCATCTTCGGCCTGGCGGTGGTCGCCCTCACCGTCGCGCTGCTGCTCTTCCTGCGCGAGATTTTTCTCGCGGTCTCGACCCCGCGGCATATTCCCAGGTAACACGAGCCGGCGTATAACTGTCTCGTCCTCACTGGAGGAGGCAGCCCGTGGCACATTCGATCAAGCGCATCAGGACCCTGGCGCTCATCGGCCAGGCGGGGTGCGGCAAGACTTCGCTCGCCGAAGCGCTGCTGGCTAAATCGGGATCGGTACCGCCGGGTGGGAGCGTAGACAAAGGTAATACCGTCTGCGACTACCACCCCCTCGAAAAGCAACTGCAGCACTCCCTCAAGCTCGCGGTCGCGAGCTTCGACTTCCAGGAAACCAAGATCCATCTGCTCGATACGCCGGGCTATCCCGACTTTCTCGGCAATTCGCTGCCGGCGCTCGCCGCGGTGGAAACCGCTGCGGTCGTCATCAACGCGCAGAACGGCATCGAGATGATGACGCCGCGCTTCATGCACTGGGCGGCGAAGCGCGGCCTCGACCGCCTGATCGTCGTCAACAAGATCGATGCCGACGGCGCCGATTGCGAGGCGCTGCTCGAGCGCATCCAGGACGTATTCGGCAAGGAATGCCTGCCGCTCAACCTGCCGGCCGGCAAGCGCAGCAAGGTTTCCGACTGCTTCTTCGCGCCCGCGGGCGAGGCCGACTTCTCATCGGTCGAGGCGGCGCACCGCAAGCTAGTCGACCAGGTCGTCGAGGTCGACGAGAAGCTGATGGAGGCGTACCTCGAGAAGGGAGAAGTCACGCCCGAGGAGCTGCACGAGCCGCTCGAGCGCGCGCTGCGCGAAGGCCATCTCATCCCGGTCGTGTTCACCTCGGCGAAGACCGGCGCCGGCATCGCCGAGCTGCTCGAGGTGATCATCAAGCTGCTGCCCAATCCGACCGAGGGCAACCCGCCCGCCTATGTCTCGGTGCCCGCGGC
>DASXKY010000119.1:0-4491 GCA_036496555.1 Burkholderiales bacterium
AAGACTTCATTGAGCTTCTGCTCGAGGATGAACTTGCGCGCCGCGGGCAGCCGCACGTCGTTCTTGAGTTTCTCCTGGCGGAAAATGGCCGGCGGGTGCGCCAGGCGGTCGTAGATGAATTCCTTCGGCGGGCCGTCGAGCCGGTGGCGGGTGGAAACTGCCGGTGCCTGGTTTTGCTTGCTTTTGAAAGATCCTCTTACATGGCAGGCGCGAATCCGCAGCTCCATCATGACCGGCGTGTTCGAGGCTTCGGAGAGCTGGAAGCCCTTCTCGACCACGTCGACGATGGTGGTGAGGTTGGGCCGCGGGTCGAGCAGCCACATCATGGATTTCATCGCGAAGGAATGGCTGCGCTCCTGCGCCACCACGCCGCCCTCGCCGTAGTCCTCGCCGAGCACGATCAGCGTGCCGCCCATCACGCCGGCGCTCGCGAGATACGAGAGCGCGTCGGCGGCGACGTTGGTGCCGACGATCGACTTCCACGTCACCGCGCCGCGCGCCGGGTAGTTGATCGAGGCGCCGAGCATCGCCGCGGCGGAGGCTTCGCTGGTGCACGCCTCGACGTGCACGCCGAGGTCGTCGAGGTAATCGCGCGCCTGCACCATCACGTCGAGCAGGTGCGAGACCGGCGCGCCCTGGTAGCCGCCGACGTACGAAACGCCCGACTGCAGCAGCGCCTTGGTCACGGCGAGGATGCCTTCGCCGTGGAAGATCTCGCCGTCGCCGAGCTTCAGCGCGCGGATTTCTTCAGTGAATTGCCGTTCCACGGAATAGGGTTCTCAGGGAAAAGAGAAGACGGTCGAGGAAATTCGGATTCTGGACAACCTCCGCCCTGTAGAAGGAGGGGCACAGCACCGCGGCGTGCGCGTTCTCGCCGCACAGGCCGCAGCCGACGCAGCCGTCGATCACCGTCGCCACCGGGTCGCGGCGCAGCGGGTCGGGGTTGTCTTTCACGGTCAGCGTCGGGCAGCCGGACAAGCGGATACACGAGTGGTCGCCGGTGCAGGTGTCTTCGTCGACACCGTACTTCACGCGCACTACGCGCTTCCCCGACGAAAGTTTTTTTGAATTGATGGGTCTGAGTTTGCGCTGGCGCTCCAACTGGCACTCGCCTTCGGCAATGATGACCTTGAGGCCTTTGTGCTCGGTGGTCATCGCCTCCTTGAGCACCTTCGCCACTTCGCCGACTCGATAGTTGTCGACGGTGCGCACCCAGTCGGCGCCGATGCCGGCGAGCGCGCGCTCCATGCTCATGTCCGGCGCGTGGGTCTCGCTGTGCTGCGGCGAGGAGGGCAGCTCCTGCGTGCCGGTGGCCGAGCTGTAGCCGTTCTTCATGATCACCAGGATGCCGTCGTTCTTGTTGAACACGGTGTTGGCGATGCCGGTGGTCAGGCCGTTGTGCCAGAAGCCGCCGTCGCCCATCACGGTCAGGGTGCGCTTGGCGAACATCGGGTTGACGGCCGAGTTGGACGCCAGGCCCAGGCCGTAGCCGAGCACCGTGTTGCCGATGTTGAAAGGCGGCAGCGTCGAGAACAGATGGCAGCCGATGTCGGCCGACAGGTGGAACGCCCCGGTTTCCTTTTCCAGCACCTTCATCGCCGAGAACACCGGCCGCTCCGGGCAGCCGACGCAGAAGCCCGGCGGGCGCTGCGGCAACGCTCCCAGGAGATCGGAGGCCTTTTGCTTCAGATTTTTCATGGGGACAAGCGAAGCATCGGCGTTCAAAAACCGGGCAATGCCAGTCAGAACCACCTCTCCGGTGTATTCGCCGGCCATCGGCAGCACGTCCTTGCCCTGCACCTTGACGTCGTTCACGCCGGCCCGGCGCAGCGCCGCTTGTACGGCGTCTTCGATGTACGCAGGCTGGCCTTCTTCGACGATCAGGATCGTTTTCTTATTTTCTGAGAAAGAAACGATTTCATCTGGAATGAGCGGATAGGTGACGTTCAGGCAGTAGATGGGCACCCGCGAATTGCCGAACAAGTCGGCGAGGCCCAGCATCTGCAGGGCGCGCAGCACGGCGTTGTACATGCCGCCCTGGCAGATGATGCCTGTTTCCTTTCTTTCTCCATCAAAGAATTCATTCAGTTTTCGTTCACGGATGAATTCAACGGCGGCCGGCCATCTGACGTCGATCTTGTGCTTCTCCTGCGCGTAAGTCGCCGGCGGCAGGCAGATGCGGCCATAGTCGAAGTCAGGATTCTCGAGGAGCCGCTTCTTCGAGATGCGCGGCTCCTGGTTCTGCTTGGTCTTGAAACTGCCCTGCACGTGGCAGGCGCGGATGCGCAGCTCGAGCATCACCGGCGTGCTCGACGCCTCCGAAAGCTCGAAGCCTTGCTCGACCATGTCGACGATCTTCGGCAGGTTCGGGCGCGGGTCGAGCAGCCAGATCTGCGACTTCATGGCGAAGGCGTGGGTGCGCTCCTGGATGATCGAGGCGCCTTCGCCGTAGTCCTCGCCCAGCACCAGCAGGGTGCCGCCCTTGACGCCCGCCGAGGCGAGGTTGGAAAGCGCGTCGGAGGCGACATTGGTGCCGACGGTGGACTTGAACGCCACCGCGCCGCGCATCGGATAGTTGATCGAGGCGCCCAGCATCGCCGCAGCGCCCGCCTCGTTGGCATTGGTCTCGACGTGCACGCCGAGGCCGTCGAGGATCTCGCGCGCGTCGTTCAGCACATCCATGACGTGCGACACCGGCGCGCCCTGGTAGCCGCCCACGTAGGCGACGCCCGATTGCAGGAGCGCCTTGGTCACGGCAAGGATCGCTTCGCCGTGGAAGGTTTCGCCGTCGCCCAGCTTGAGCTTCTCGACTTCCTCCTTGAAGGATCGTTCCATCAGAGGACCTTAGGCAGCCAGACGGCCACGGCCGGGACGAAGAACACGAGAGCGAGGAGCACCAGGCTCATCGCGATGTAGGGCAGCACCGCCTGGAAGATGTGGCCCATGCGCACCTCGCGCGGCGCCACGCTCTTCATGGTCATGAGGAGCAGGCCGTGCGGCGGCAGCAGCAGGCCGAGCTGCATGCAGATGAGGAACATGACGCCGAACCACACCGGGTCGACGCCGTACTTCTGCACCAGCGGCATGTAGATCGGCAGCGTGATCAGCATCATGCTCACCTGCTCGACGAACAGGCCGAGGAAGATCAGCAGCGCCATCATCGCGGCGATCACCGCCAGCGGCGGCAGCCCGAGCCCGGCGATCAGCTCGACCAGGCCGTTGCTCGCGCCGGAGAACGACAGCACCTGCGAGAAGGTCGTCGCGCCGACGATGATGAACAGGATCATGCCGGAGATGGCCGTCGTGCCGCGCAGCGATCTCAGAAGATTCTTCAAGGTGAGCGAGCGGTAGAGCATCGCCAGCACCATGGTGGCGAAGGCGCCGATTGCCGCCGACTCGGTGGGCGTCGCCCAGCCGGCCGACATCGAGGCTACTACCACCGCGAAGATCGAGACCAGCGGCACCACGTATTGGAAGAACGGGCGCACCCGTTCCCAGCCGCGGAAGTGCTGGAAGCTCGCCGCAGGTGCGAGCGAAGGATTGAGCTTGACGCGCGCCACGATGTACGCGACGAAGGCGACGCTGAGCAGCAGCCCGGGCACCACGCCGCCGATCAGCAGCTTCGAGATCGAGATGCCCGACAGGCTGCCGAGCAGCACGGTGAGCGCCGAGGGCGGGATCAGCATGTCCACCGCGCCGATCGCCATCAGGGGGCCGGTGGCCATGGTCGGGTGATAGCCGCGCGCGAGCATCACCGGCAGCATCAGGCTGCCGAGCATCGCGGTCGTGGCGATGGTCGAGCCCGAGATCGCCGAGAACACCGTCCCCGCGACGACCGCCACCACCGCGAGGCGCCCCGGCACCTGCCGGATGAGGCGCTCGACGCCCTCGATCACCTTCACCGCGAGGCCGGTGTGGAACAGCACTTCGCCCATCAGGATGAAGAGCGGGATCGGCGTGAGCGAGAAGCTCGCCACCGAGCTGACGCTGTTCCGCGCGAGCTGCACCAGGCCCGCCTCGCCGCCGAGGAACAGCCACGCACCGAGCAGATTGATCACCAGGAAGGAGAACGCGACCGGCAGCCCGAGGAACAGCAGCAGCGTCGATCCCCCGAGCATCAGCCATGCGGCGGCATCCCATGACATGCCTTACCCCGTCGACACCGCGTCGTCGCGCGGCGCGCGCTCGGCGAGCCAGAGCCGGCGCATGCGAAACAGCATCTCGAGCGTGAGCGCGAGGAAAGCGAGCGGCAGCGCGGAGAGCAGCCACCACTCGGGCGTGACCAGCGTCTTGATCGAGATCGAGCCGGCGTGCCAGCTCGCGAACGCGGCGCGCGCGCTGTACCACGCGATCGCCGCGCAGCAGGCGAGGGCGAGGAGATCGACGATCCACTCCATCCCCCAGCCCACCGCCGGCGGCACGGCGCGCAGCACGATGTCGACGCGGATGTGCTGGCCGCGGCGCATGAGCCAGGGTGCGGTGAGCAGCGTG
>DASXKY010000120.1:0-13674 GCA_036496555.1 Burkholderiales bacterium
GCGTTGACCACCGGGTAGCGCTTGAGCGCGTGCACCGCAGCCTTGACGAAGAACGACATGAAGCCCAGCCGCGTGCCGTGCTCCTTCTCGAAGCGCTCCTGGTACTTCTTGCGCATCTCCATCACCGACGCCATGTTGACCTCGTTGAAGGTCGTCAGGATCGCGGCGGTGGATTGCGACTGCACCAGGCGCTCGGCCACCCGCTGGCGCAGCCGCGACATGGGGACACGCTGCTCGGGCCGGCCGGACATCAACGCCTCGACGTTCACCGGCGCCGGCGGCTGTTGCAGCGGCTTTCTTTCGGCAACCGGTCTTTCGGGCTGCGACAGGACATCGCCCTTGGTCACGCGGCCGTCGCGCCCGGTGCCCTGGATGGTCGCGGGATCGATGCCCTTTTCCGCCGCGAGCTTCTGCGCCGCGGGCATCACCGCGGGGGCGCTTCTCGCCTTCTCCTGTGGAATTTCCTTTTTCGGAGCCGTAGGCGCAGCCGACGCCTTCGCGTCGGTGTCGATCTGGGCGATGATTTCGCCCGAGCCGACCGAGTCGCGGTTCTTCTTGATGATCTTCACCAGCACGCCGTCCGCGGGCGCGGGCAGCTCGAGCACGACCTTGTCGGTCTCGATGTCGATCAGGTTCTCGTCACGCGAGACCTTCTCGCCTTCCTTCTTGTGCCAGTCGAGGAGCGTCGCTTCGGCGACGGACTCCGACAACTGCGGCACCTTTACTTCGATGATTGCCATTACCGCTCCCGTTAAGTTTTTCCCCGGTTCCGGCTAAGCCTTCCCCGAGTTGTGAAAAACCAGCGAGTAACTCGCCGGGACTACTTGAGTTTTCCGAGTGCCTGTTCTACAAGCGCCTTCTGCCTTTCATTGTGCTTGCCCATGTAGCCGCCCGCCGGCGAAGCCGAGGCCGGGCGTCCCACGAACAGCAGCTTCTGGTCGTCGCGCATGTTCTCGCGGAAGTAGTGCGCGGTCTGGTACCAGGCGCCCTGGTTCTGCGGCTCCTCCTGGCACCATACGATCTCGGTCGCGTTCGGGTAGCGCTCCATCTCCGCGCGGAACTGCTTGTGCGGGAACGGGTAGAGCTGCTCGACGCGGATAATCGCAGTATCGGTTTTCTGAAGTTCAGTTCTTTTGAAAACCAAGTCGTAGTAGACCTTGCCGCAACAGGCGACGACGCGCTTGACGCCCTTCTCCTCGACCGTGGTGGTGTCCGGGATCACCGTCTGGAACGAGCCGTTGGCGAGCTCCTGGATCGACGACGCCGCCTCCTTCTTGCGCAGCAGCGACTTCGGCGTCATCACGATCAGCGGCTTCCGGAACGGACGCAGCATCTGGCGGCGCAGCAGGTGGAAGATCTGCGCCGCGTTGCTCGGCACGCAGACCTGGATGTTGTGCTCGGCGCAGAGCTGCAGGTAGCGCTCGAGGCGGGCGGACGAGTGCTCGGGTCCCTGCCCCTCGTAGCCGTGCGGCAGCAGCTGCACCAGCCCGCACACCCGGCCCCACTTGGTCTCGCCCGAGCTGATGAACTGGTCCATCACCACCTGGGCGCCGTTGGCGAAGTCGCCGAACTGCGCCTCCCAGATGACCAGCGCGTTCGGCTCGGCGGTGGAGAAGCCGTACTCGAAGCCGAGCACCGCCTCCTCCGACAGCACCGAGTCGATCACCACGAAGTCGCCCTGGTCTTTGCCGATGTTCTGCAGCGGGATGTAGCTGCCCTGGTCCCAGCGCTCGCGGTCCTGGTCGTGCAGCACCGCCTGGCGATGGGCGAAGGTGCCGCGGCCGGAGTCCTGGCCCGACAAGCGCACGTCGTACCCGTTCGAGAGCAGGCTGGCATAGGCAAGCGTCTCGGCCATGCCCCAGTCGACCGGCTGCTTGCCCTCGGCCATATGCTTGCGCGCCTCGATGACCCGCGCGACGGTCGGATGCACCTTGAAGCCCTCGGGGACGAAGGTGACTCGCTCCGACAGCCGCTTCAGCTCGTTGAGCGGCACGTGCGTGTCCGCGGCGTCCGTCCACTTGGAATTGAGGAACGGCGCCCAGTCGACCGCGAACTTGCTCTTGAAGTTGGACAGCACCGGGCTGACCGTCTCCTTGCCCTCGTCGAGCGTATCGCGGTAGTGCTTGATCATCCGCTCCGGCTCCTCGGCGTCGATCAAGCCCTGCGCGAGCAGCTTGTCGGCGTAGAGCTTGCGCGTGCCGGGGTGCTGGCTGATCTTCTTGTACATCAGCGGCTGCGTGACGAAGGGCTCGTCCTGCTCGTTGTGACCGAGCTTGCGGAAGCAGACGATGTCGATCACCACGTCCTTGTGGAACTTCTGGCGGAATTCCATCGCCAGCTGGGTGACGAACAGCACCGCCTCCGGATCGTCGCCGTTGACGTGGAAGATGGGCGCTTCGACCATCTTCGCCACGTCGGTGCAGTAGGTCGTCGAGCGCGCGTCGCGCGGGTCCGAGGTGGTGAAGCCGATCTGGTTGTTGACGATCAGGTGCACCGTGCCGCCGGTGCCGTATCCGCGCGTGCCCGAGAGGTTGAGCGTCTCCATGACCACGCCCTGACCGGCGAACGCGGCGTCGCCGTGCACCAGGATCGGCAGCACCTGGTCGCCGGTCTTGTCGTCGCGGCGGCGCTGGCGCGCGCGCACCGAGCCTTCGACTACCGGGTTGACGATCTCAAGGTGCGAGGGATTGAAAGCGAGACTCAAATGCACCGGCCCGCCCGCCGTGACGATGTCGGACGAGAAGCCGTTGTGATACTTCACGTCGCCCATCGGCAGCTCGTGCGCTTGCTTGCCCTCGAACTCGAGGAACAGGTCCTTCGGCATCTTGCCGAGCACGTTCACCAGCACATTGAGCCGGCCGCGGTGCGCCATGCCGATCACAATCTCCTGCACGCCGCCGGCGCCGGCGCGCTGGATCAGGTCGTCGATCGACGGGATCAGGCTTTCGCCGCCCTCGAGCGAGAAGCGCTTCTGGCCGACATACTTGGTATGCAGGTAGCGCTCGAGCTGCTCGGCCTCGGTCAACTTGCCGAGCAGACGCTTCTTCTGCTCGGCGCTCAGGTTGGGTATCGCGCGCACCGGCTCGATGCGCTCCTGGATCCACTGCCGCTGCGCGCGGTCGCTGACGAACATGTACTCGAAGCCGATGTTGCGGCAGTAGGTGTCGCGCAGCGCCTGGACCAGCGTTCGCAGCGAAACGCGATCCAGCCCCATGAAGGAGCCGGAGTTCACCACCTGCTCGAGGTCGGCTTCCGAAAGGTCGTAGTACGCGGGATCGAGCTCGGGCACCTGCGGCCGCGGCAGGCGCTTCAGAGGATCGAGCGTCGCCCAGCGCGATCCGGCGATGCGGTAGGCGGTGACGAGGAGCAGCGCCGCCACCTGCAGGCGCTCGGGCGCGACCGGCTCGGTCGCCATCGTGCGCGGTGCAGCGAATTCCCCTTTCTTCGATCTTTGAATGAAAGATTCAATGATCGGCGCGTGCGCGACGTCCTTCACCGCGTTGCCGGGGAGGACCTGCATCTTGTCGAAGTATTCGCGCCACTCTTCCGGGACGCTGCCGGGGTTGACCAGGTAGCTCTCGTACAGGTCCTCGATGAACGGCGCGTTGCCCCCGAACAAGTATGAATTGTCCAGAAACTGCTTCATCACGGAGCTCATGACTTACCTCTTGTCGATGGGCTTCACTTCGCGCCGCGTGGCGCCCTTGTACAGCTGGCGCGGCCGGCCGATCTTGTATTCCGGGTCGGAGATCATCTCCTGCCACTGAGCGATCCAGCCGACGGTGCGTGCGAGCGAGAAGATGCAGGTGAACATCGACACCGGGATGCCGAGCGCGCGCTGCACGATGCCGGAGTAGAAGTCGACGTTCGGGTAGAGCTTGCGGCTGACGAAGTAGTCGTCCTCGAGCGCGATCTTCTCCGGCGCTATGGCGAGCTTGAAGATGCGGTCGTTGTGCAGGCCGAGCTCGTCGAGCACCTCGTGGCAGGTCTCGCGCATCAACTTCGCGCGCGGGTCGTAGTTCTTGTAGACCCGGTGGCCGAAACCCATCAGGCGCACCCCCGAATTCTTATCCTTCACCTGCTTGATGAACTCGCCGACCTTGGACGCGTCGCCGATCTCCTCGAGCATCTGCAGGGCGGCCTCGTTGGCGCCGCCGTGCGCCGGGCCCCACAGCGAGGCGATGCCAGCGGCGATGCACGCGTACGGATTCGCCCCGGAGGAGCCGCACAGGCGTACGGTCGAGGTCGAAGCGTTCTGCTCGTGGTCGGCGTGCAGGATGAAGATGCGGTCCATCGCGCGCACCAGCACGTCGTTCGGCTTGTACTCCTCCGCCGGCACCGCGAACATCATGCGCATGAAGTTCGCCGTGTAGGACAGGTCGTTCTTCGGGTACATGAAAGGCTGCCCGACCGAGTACTTGTAGGACATGCCGACGATGGTCGGCATCTTCGCGATCAGGCGGAACGCCGAGATGATCCGGTGCTGCGGATTGTTGATGTCGAGCGCGTCGTGGTAGAAGGCCGACAGCGCGCCGACCACGCCGACCATCACCGCCATCGGGTGCGCGTCGCGCCGGAACCCCTGGTACAGGCGCGCAAGCTGCTCGTGCACCATGGTGTGGTGGGTGACGATGTCGACGAATTCCTTCTTCTGCTTGACGTCGGGCAGCTCGCCGTTCAGCAGCAGATAGCAGACCTCGAGGAAGTCGCAGTGCTGCGCAAGCTGCTCGATCGGGTAGCCGCGGTAGAGCAGCACGCCCGCGTCGCCGTCGATGTACGTGATGTTCGAGCTGCAGCTCGCGGTGGAGAGGAAGCCGGGATCGTAAGTGAACATCCCCGACTTGCCGTACAGGGTGCGGATGTCGACGACCTGCGGCCCGATCGACCCGGAGAGCACCGGGAATTCGAGCGTCTTGCCATCGGGAAGCTTCAGCGTCGCGGTCTTGTCCATAGTTTCCTCTTCAGCAGGCGCGCAAGCGCTCCACCGTCGCGCGATGCCTTGCATCCAGCGGATCGCAGCGACCGCTCACAAGATCCCACAGATCGTTGTCGGGCAAATCGAGAAGTTGATTCAATACTTCAACCTCTTCCCCTTGGGGCGAATTGCTCTTTAAAAACCTCTCAAAAACCAAATCGAGCTCGAGCAAACCCCGTCTGCACTTCCAGTACAACCGGTTTTTCTCGGCGCGATCCATCACACTGCGCGGCGGACCAGCATGTCCTTGATTTTCCCGATGGCCTTGGTCGGATTGAGGTGTTTCGGGCAAGCATCGACGCAGTTCATGATGGTATGACAGCGGAACAGGCGGTAAGGGTCCTCGAGGTTGTCGAGCCGCTCGTTGGTAGCCTGGTCCCTCGTGTCGGCGAGAAAGCGGTAGGCCTGCAGCAGGCCGGCCGGACCGACGAACTTGTCGGGGTTCCACCAGAACGACGGGCAGGAAGTCGAGCAGCAGGCGCACAGAATGCATTCGTACAGCCCGTTCAGCTCCTCGCGGTCCTGCGGTGACTGCAGCCGCTCGCGTTCCGGCGGCGGATCGTTGTTGACCACGTACGGCATCACCGAGTGGTATTGCTTGAAGAACTGCGTCATGTCGACGATCAGGTCGCGGATCACCGGCAGGCCGGGCAGCGGCCGCAGCGTGACGTGCTCGGGCAACTCGGCGAGCTTGGTGATGCAGGCGAGGCCGTTCTTGCCGTTGATGTTCATCGCATCGGAGCCGCAGACGCCCTCGCGGCAGGAGCGGCGGAAGGCGATCGAGTCGTCCTGCACCTTGGCCTTGACCAGGGCGTCGAGCAGCATGCGGTCGTGGCTGTCGAGCTTGACCTCGATGTCCTCCATGTAAGGACGGGCATCCTTGTCGGGGTCGTACCGGTAAACGCTCAGTTTCATTCAATAAGTCCTTACCTTCGGCTCGAAGGTCTCGACCGACAGTGGCCGCTGGTGCACCGGCTTGTAGTCGAGGCGGTTGCCCTCCTTGTACCACAGGGTATGGCGCATCCAGTTCTTGTCGTCGCGGTCGGGGTGATCGCTGCGCGTGTGGGCGCCGCGGCTCTCCTTGCGGGCTTCGGCGGATACCGCGGTGGAAAGAGCAGTTTCCACCAGGTTCTCCAACTCCAGCGCCTCGACCCGCGCGGTGTTGAAGACCTTTGATTTGTCCTGGATGAATATCCTCTGAACCCGCGCGGAGATTTCCTTCATCTTCTCGACGCCCTTCACCAGGTCGTCGGGGAAGCGGAACACGCCGCAATGCGCCTGCATCGTGCGGCGCAGGTCGTTCAGCACGTCGGCGACGCGCTCGCCGCTTTTCGCCGAGTCGAGGCGCGCAAGGCGCGCGAGCGTCGGCTCGCCGGCGCCCTTCGGCAGCGTGCGGTGCGCCCGCGGCTGCAAGCCCATGTCTTTCCACATCTGCTCGCCCGAAGCCTTGCCGAACACCACCAGGTCGAGCAGCGAGTTGGTGCCGAGGCGGTTGGCGCCATGCACCGACACGCAAGCGCATTCGCCGGCGGCGTACAGGCCCGGGACGATCGCCTCCTTGCTGTTGCCCTCGGGAGCGACCACCTGCCCCATGTAATTGCTGGGAACGCCGCCCATTTGGTAGTGCACCGTCGGCACGACCGGGATCGGGTCGCGGATCGGGTCGACGTTGGCGAACTTGATGGCGATCTCGCGGATGCCGGGCAGCCGCAGGTTGATCACCTCGGGCCCGAGGTGGTCGAGCTTGAGCAGCAGGTGGTCGGCGTGCTCGCCGGCGCCGCGGCCTTCCTTGATCTCGGTGGTCATGGCGCGCGACACCACGTCGCGGCTCGCCAGGTCCTTGGCGTTGGGCGCGTAGCGCTCCATGAAGCGCTCGCCGTTCTTGTTCAGCAGGTAGCCGCCCTCGCCGCGCACGCCCTCGGTGATCAGCACTCCCGCGCCGGCGACGCCGGTCGGATGGAACTGCCAGAACTCCATGTCCTCGAGCGGTAGCCCGGCGCGCGCCGCCATGCCGAGACCGTCGCCGGTATTGATGAACGCGTTGGTGGTCGCCTGGTAGATGCGACCCGCGCCGCCCGTTGCGAGCAGAATGGATTTGGCCTGAAAGATGCTGACTTCGCCCGTTTCCATTTCGAGCGCGGTGACGCCGACCACCGCGCCGTCCTGCGAGTCGCGGATCAGGTCGAGCGCCATCCACTCGACGAAGAACTGCGTGTTGGCCCGCACGTTCTGCTGGTACAGCGTATGCAGCATCGCGTGGCCCGTGCGGTCGGCCGCTGCGCAGGAACGCATCGCCATCTTGGGGCTGCCGTAG
The DNA here is from genome assembly GCA_036496555.1 of Burkholderiales bacterium. Classification (GTDB taxonomy): domain Bacteria; phylum Pseudomonadota; class Gammaproteobacteria; order Burkholderiales; family SG8-39; genus SCGC-AG-212-J23. The sequence goes on from DASXKY010000120.1 coordinate 7,290, forward strand.
GCTTGCGTGTGGCCACCGAAGGGCCGCTGGTAGATGCGGCCGTTCTCCAGACGGTCGAAAGGCATGCCCATGTGCTCGAGCTCCACCACCACTTCGATCGCGCGCCGGCACATGTACTCGATCGCGTCCTGGTCGCCGAGGTAGTCGGAGCCCTTGACCGTGTCGTACATGTGCCAGTGCCAGTTGTCCTCGGTCGAATTGGCGAGCGGCGCGGCGATTCCGCCCTGCGCGGCGACCGTGTGCGAGCGCGTCGGAAATACCTTGGAGAGGACCGCGACCTTGAGGTCGTTGCGCGCCAGCTCCAGCGCCGCGCGCATGCCCGCGCCGCCCGCGCCGACGACGATGGCGTCAAACCGGCGGACAGCGGGTGCGCTCACCGCCATAGGATCTGCACCGTCCAGGCGAGATAGATCGCGAGCAGCAGCAACGTGAGCACCTGCAGCGCGAAGCGCAGGCCGTCGGGTTTGATGTAATCCATCAGGATGTCGCGCACGCCGACCCAGGCATGCCAGACCAGGCTGGTAACGAAGAGGAGCGTCGCTATGCGCATCCAGCCGCGGCTGAAGAGCTCCCGCCACGCCGCGTAGGTATTTGGTTGCCACGCGTACAGCACCCCGCCCAGCATCAGCACGTACGCAGCCAGGAAGACCGCCGTGACGCGCTGCGCGAGGAAGCCCGTGGTGCCGTAGTGCGCGCCGACGACGAGGCGCTTCACAGCAGCCTCGTGCCGAAGAGCGCCGTCAGCAACAGGCCGGCGACGATCACCAGCCAGGCCGAATAGCGCGCGGCCGGCATATCGACGCCGATATGCAGGTCGATCAGCAGGTAGCGGATGCCGGCGCAGAGGTGGTGGCAGAGCGCCCAGATCAGCACCAGCGCGCCGAGCTTCACAATAGGCAGCTGCAGATAGTGGTCTTTCACGCGCGCAAAGCCCTGCTCGGAGGCAAGGCTCGCGTCAACGAGGTACAGGATCCAGGCCGTGAAGGGCAGGACCAGCAAGGCGCCGGAGACCCGATGCAGGATGGAGACCCAGCCCGCCGGCGGCAGGCGGATCTGGAAAAGGATCGCGGGCAGGCTGAGATACTTCGGACGAAGCTTTTTCGCGGCCGCGCTCGGCATTTTGAAGACCCGGTCCCTACGTCCGGGCAATGCGAATTATAATGAAATCAAAAGCGATTCCCTCGTAGCGGAGCACTAAATGGCGAAATCCCCCGTTCGCGTTGCAGTCACCGGCGCCGCCGGCCAGATCGGCTACTCCCTCCTGTTTCGCATCGCGAGCGGCGAGATGCTCGGCAAGGACCAGCCGGTGATCCTGCAGATGCTCGAGATTCCCGACGAGAAGGCGCAGAAGGCGCTGAAGGGCGTGATGATGGAGCTCGACGATTGCGCCTTCCCGCTGCTGCACGGCATGGTGCCCGCGTCGGATCCGATGGTGGCGTTCAAGGACATCGACGTGGCGCTGCTGGTCGGCGCGCGCCCGCGCGGCCCCGGCATGGAGCGCAAGGATCTGCTGGAAGCGAACGGCAAGATCTTCGCGCCGCAGGGCAAGGCGCTCGACAGGGTCGCCAAGCGCGACGTGAAGGTGCTGGTGGTCGGCAATCCCGCCAATACCAACTGCCTGATCGCGATGAAGAACGCGCCGAGCCTGAAGCCGACGCAATTCACCGGGATGATGCGCCTTGACCATAACCGCGCCACCGCCTTGGTTTCTCAAAAGCTGAACAAAAGAGTGTCCGATGTAAGGCGCATGACAGTCTGGGGCAATCACTCCGCCACGCAGTATCCCGATCTTTTCCAAGCGGAGACCGACGGCAAGAAAGTCTGGCCGATGATCGACGACCAGGCTTGGCTCGAAGGCACCTTCATTCCGACGGTGCAGAAGCGCGGCGCGGCGATCATCGAGGCGCGTGGCCTCTCCTCGGCGGCGAGCGCGGCGAACGCCGCCGTCGACCACGTCCGCGACTGGGTCGCCGGAACACGCGACGGCGATTGGGTCAGCATGGGCATTCCGTCCGACGGCAGCTACGGCATCGCCGAAGGCGTGATCTACGGCTACCCGGTGGTGTGCAAGGGCGGCCAGTACCAGATCGTCAAGGGCCTCGACGTCAGCGACTTCTCGCGCGGCCGCATGAATGCCACGCTCAAGGAACTCCACGAGGAACGCGACGGCGTCAAGCACCTTCTGGGATGAGCGCGGGCGAGAAATTCCGTCAGGCAGTCCGCGAAGAAAAGCCGCTCCAGATCGTCGGCACCATCAACGCGAACCACGCGCTGATGGCGAAGCGCGTCGGCTACCGCGCGATCTACCTCTCGGGCGGCGGCGTCGCCGCCGGCTCGCTCGGCATGCCCGACCTCGGCATCTCCGGCCTCGACGACGTCCTCACCGATATCCGCCGCATCACGGACGTCTGCGACCTGCCGCTGCTGGTCGACGTCGACACCGGCTTCGGCGCGAGCGCTTTCAACGTGGCGCGCACCACCCGCTCGCTGATCAAGGCCGGCGCCGCGGCGATGCACATCGAGGACCAGGTCGGCGCCAAGCGCTGCGGCCACCGCCCCGGCAAGGAGCTGGTCGGCGCCGACGAGATGGCCGACCGCATCAAGGCAGCGGTCGACGCGCGCACCGACCAGAGCTTCGTCATCATGGCCAGGACTGATGCGCTGGCCAATGAAGGACTGGAAAAATCAATCCAAAGATCCATCAAGTGCGTGGAAGCCGGGGCTGACATGATCTTCCCCGAGGCGATCACGGACCTGCCGATGTACCGCAAGTTCGCCGACGCGGTGAAGGTGCCGATCCTCGCCAACATCACCGAGTTCGGCAAGTCGCCGCTGTTCACCGTCGACGAGCTGCGCTCGGCGAACGTGGCGATGATCCTCTATCCGCTCAGCGCGTTTCGAGCGATGAACAAGGCGGCGCTTCGGGTTTATGAAGAATTAAGAAAAAAGGGAACCCAGAAAGGCCTCCTCGACGCAATGCAGACCCGCGAGGAGCTCTACGAGATCATCAATTACCACTCCTACGAGAAAAAGCTGGATGAGCTTTTCTCAAAAGCTCAAAAATGAGCTCTTCTCCCGCGGCCGCTCCTAAGCCGAAGAAGTCGGTCGCCCTGTCGGGCGTCGTCGCCGGCAATACCGCCCTGTGCACCGTCGGCCGCTCCGGCAACGACCTGCACTACCGCGGCTACGACATCCTCGACTTCGCCGACCACGCCGAGTTCGAGGAAGTGGCCTACCTACTGGTGCACGAAAAGCTTCCCACGCGTGAAGAGCTAAGGAAGTACAAAGCAAAGCTCCAATCCCTCCGGGCGCTTCCCGCGCCCCTGCGAACTGCCCTGGAACAACTGCCGAAGACGGCGCATCCAATGGATGTAATGCGCACCGGCTGCTCGGTGCTCGGCACCCTCGAGCCGGAGGACGAGAAGCACCCGGCCGAAGGCGCGCGTCACACCGCCGACCGGCTGATGGCGTGCTTCGGCTCTATGCTGATGTACTGGTTTCACTTTCAAAATTCGGGCAAGAGAATAGGCACGGAGACCGACGACGACTCGATCGGCGGTCACTACCTCCATCTGCTGCACGGCAAGAAGCCCCAGGAGTCGTGGGTGCGGGCGATGCACACCTCGCTCATCCTCTACGCCGAGCACGAATTCAACGCCAGCACCTTCACCTGCCGCGTCGTGGCCGGCACCGGCTCCGACCTGTACAGCGCCATCACCGCCGGCATCGGCGCGCTGCGCGGGCCGAAGCACGGCGGCGCCAACGAAGTGTCGGACGAGATCCAGAAGAGATATCGGAATGCCGACGAAGCCGAAGCAGACATCCGGGCACGCATGGCGCGCAAGGAGATCGTCATCGGCTTCGGCCACCCGGTGTACACCACCGGCGACCCGCGCAACAAGGTGATCAAGGCGGTCGCCGAGCGATTGTCGAAAGAGCAGGAGAACATGGTGCAGTACCGGGTCGCCGACCGCATCGAATCGGTGATGTGGGCGGAGAAAAAGATGTTCGCCAACCTCGACTGGTACAGCGCCGTGTCCTACAGCCGCATGGGCGTGCCGACGCTGCATTTCACGCCGCTGTTCGTGCTGTCGCGCACCAGCGGCTGGTCGGCGCACGTCGTCGAGCAGCGCATCGACGGCAAGATCATCCGCCCGGCCGCCAACTACACCGGCCCGGAGAACCGCCCCTGGGTACCGATCGAAAAGAGGTAGACATGTACGAATCGGACCTGACGAAGTTCATGCGCGAGTACCTCAAGCAGCATCCCGAGGAAGTCGAGTCGCAGAAGAAGGGCCGCGCCATCTGGTGGGACAAGACGCCCGCCGATCGCTCGCCCACGCCTTCGATGCGGCACGCGCCCAAGGCCGGCGGCAACGAAGCCACCTTCGAGCCCAGCGGCGGCGCCGAGTACACCTTCGGCCTGGACGACAACACGACGCTGAAGGGCGGTGAGTGAGCGTCCTCGCCCGCCACTTCGCCCACCACCGCATCGCATGGTCGCGCGCGGTCGTGGCGGTCGTGCTGGCAGTCATCCTGCTGACGCCGCCCGGCCGGCTCTCCGGCTTCGGCCGTGCACCGCAGTGGCTGGCCGACTTCTGCGAAGTATTCGGCTACGCGCTGGTCGTCGTCGCGACGCTGTGGCGCATCTGGTGCGAGCTGTTCATCGCCGGCACCAAGAACGGCGAGCTCGCCGCCGACGGGCCGTACTCGACGGTGCGCAATCCGCTGTACGCCGGCAGCTTCGTCGGCGCTGTCGGCCTGGGATTCGCGGTCCAGCAGCCGCTGCTCGCGATCCTCATCGGCGTGGTCTTCGCCCTCGCCTACCCGGCGGTGGTGGCCGAGGAAGAAGCCAACCTGACTCGCATCTTCGGCGAGCGCTATCGCGACTACTGCGCGCGCGTGCCGCGCTGGATCCCCGACTTCGCGCTCTACCGCGAGCCGGCCGCGATCAGCGTGCCGCCGCGGCAGATGCGCAGAGCCATCCTCGACGCGATGTGGTTCCTGTGGGCTTTCGCCCTGTGGCGGCTGATCGAGATCCTGCACAACGAGCATCTCCTGCCGAATCTCTTCTAGAAACGAATGTCTTCGCACCTCTCCAACGTCCGGCCCAAGCCGGACAAAGTCCTGACTCTCATCGCCGATTACGCCGCCAGGTACCAGGTCAAGAGCGCCGAAGCCTACGATACGGCGCGCTATTGCCTGATGGACACGCTCGGCTGCGGCCTGGAGGCGCTCGAATACCCGGCGTGCACCAAGCTGCTCGGGCCCATCGACCCTGGGACGGTGACGCCGAAAGGCGCCAAGGTGCCCGGCACCGCGTTCCAGCTCGACCCGGTGCAGGCCGCGTTCAACATCGGCGCGATGATCCGCTGGCTGGACTTCAACGACACTTGGCTGGCTGCCGAATGGGGCCATCCGTCAGACAACCTCGGCGGGATCCTGGCGACCGCGGACTGGATCGCCAGGAATCAGAACGAACCGGTCCTGATGAAGGACGTTCTGACCGCGATGATCAAGGCCCACGAGATCCAGGGCGTGCTCGCACTCGAGAACAGCTTCAACCGCGTGGGGCTCGACCATGTCGTGCTGGTCAAGGTGGCCTCGACCGCAGTGGTCGCGCACATGCTGGGCTGCACCTACGATCAGATCGTCAATGCGATCTCGCAGGCCTGGGTCGACGGCCAGTCACTGCGCACCTACCGCCACGCGCCGAACACCGGCTCCCGCAAAAGCTGGGCTGCGGGAGATGCCACATCTCGTGCAGTTCGTTTGGCTTTGATAAGCAAAACCGGGGAGATGGGCTACCCGTCGGTGCTGACCGCCAAGGGCTGGGGCTTCTACGACGTCCTGTTCAAAGGCAAGCCGTTCAGGTTCCAGCGCAAGTTCGGCAGCTACGTGATGGAGAACATCCTCTTCAAGATCTCGTACCCTGCGGAGTTCCACTCGCAGACGGCCGTGGAATGCGCAATGCAGCTGCATCCCCTGGTGAGGAACAGGATCGACCAGATCAAGAAAATCACCATCCGCACACACGAGGCGGCAATCCGCATCATCGACAAGAAGGGGCCGCTCAACAACCCGGCGGATCGGGACCATTGCATTCAGTACATGGTGGCCGTGCCGCTCCTCTTCGGCCGCCTGACGGCAGCGGATTACGAGGACGGCGTCGCAAAGGATGCGCGCATCGATCGGCTGAGAGACAAAATCATCTGCGTCGAGGACAAGAAGTTCAGCCGCGATTACCACGACCCGAAGAAACGCTCGATCGCCAACGCGCTTACCGTCGAGTTCAAGGACCGCACGAAGCTGAAGGAAGTGGTGTGCGAATACCCGATCGGCCACAAGCGCCGGCGCAAGGAGGGCATGCCGGTCCTGGTCGAGA
>DASXKY010000121.1:0-20616 GCA_036496555.1 Burkholderiales bacterium
CGACGTCGCGGCGGCGATCCTGTTCCTCGCCAGCCCGGCCGCGCGCTGCGTGACCGGGATCATCCTGCCGGTGGACTCGGGCTATCTGGCGCGCTAGAAGCGCGTGCTCACGCCTACCACCATGGAGTAGTCCGCCGTGAGTTGGACTCCGTTCACCTTCTGATACAAGGGTAGCTGCACGAAGCCGTAGAGCTGCAGATCCTTGTTCAGGTCCCAGCTGACGCCGGGGCTGAGGTATACGAAGCTGCCGCCGCTGTCCTCGGGCTCCGCCTGCAAACCTTTGTCGCGGCCTTTCTGCAGGTAGTTGAGCTGCAGCATGAGGCCCACGCGGTCAGCCGCAAGGTAGCGCGCGCCGAGGTCGACGCCGACGCGGTTACCGGGCTTGAAGTCCTCGCGCGTGTTGAGCGCCGATTGGTAGAGCGCTTGAGTGAACCAGGACAGGTTCTGCAGCCCCAGGCTGCTCGAGTAATAGGCGCCCAGCAGCGCGTCGGTCGTCCCGGTGCCGGGTTGCAGGGTGCGCTCGGCGGGCTCCCCTTCGACGTTCTGCTCGTGGAAGTGACCGGTCGGTAGCTTGAGGCCGAAGTTGAGCCCCCAGACATCGATGCGAGCGTTGTCGTGGTCATGCGCTGCGAACTGATAGCGGCCCAGTACCCGCATGTCGCCTAGCGAACTGAAGTCCCAGGTCTCCAGTTCCTTGTCGCCGGTATCGGAGTCGTTGTGGATGTGCTGGTGGAAGCGGTCGACGACCGGCAGCGTGACGTTCACGCCCCAGTTGGCGTTGAACGCATGGTCGAGCGCCGCTACCCAGTTGCGGTTGACGGTGCGCACCTCGTCGTGGTCGTGCGGGATCTCGCCCACGCCAACCTTGCCTGTGCCGCTTCGTGGCTGGTCCTGGTTGATGTACTCGTAGCGCAGGTCGAGGCGCGTCCCCGCCTCTGTCCAGGCGCCCTGGCTCCAGTTGGTGTTGACCATGCAGAAAGCCGAGCCGCACGAGGCGTGCGCGGCCAGTGAAATCGAAAATGCGGCAAGCGCCGCGATGATGCGAAACATGAAACCCCCTAGCTAATTGGATGCTGCGGAAACGTCCGGCGTTTCAGGCGCCGGTCGGGGGGGCTCTGCTGGGGGCGGCTAGGTGGAGGAACCAGGGCGCGAGCGCGACCGCACGGGCCGGTTGTACCTTGGAGGGAGAAGCGCCGGCTTGAAATGAAACCGGCTGGCCGCTGATGGCCGCCGGCTGGACGCAGAACGCGCAGTGGTCGGCCTGCGTGCCGCCGTCCGGCGCGGGCGACGAGGGCGTCGAGGTGCAAAAGTCGTGCAGGCCGGCTGGCGCCGCCGATGCGGCGGACGCGGCGAGCGGCGCGAGCGCGTGCAGGGCGAGAGCGAGCATCCCCGCCCAGGCCGCAACGCGATTCCATGGCCGCCGAAGCATGCCGCGTTATACCACGGCGTCGATTCCCGGCGACACGCTGTCGCACCGCGCGTACGCCAGTTTCAGGCCGCAGCGGCTTTCCTTCCGGCCGCCGGCTCCCACAATGGCGGCGTGGAAGACCTCGAACTGGCCTGGCGCCATCTGGAGTCACTCAAGGCGCTGTTCGTGCGCCACTCCGGCGAAGCGGACGCGCGCGCGCTGCGCTGCCTGGTCTCGCTCTGCAAGGCGGTTTCGCTGTCCCTCGAAGACGATTACTGCCGGGACAAGCTCGCGGCGATCGAGGACCAGGGCGCCGAGCTCTTCACCCATGGCGGCCACCGCCGCTTCAGCGCCGACCTGCTGCGCCAGCGCATCCTCGACTCGCTCGAGCTGCTCGAAAGCCGCCTGTACTCGCTCGCGCATATGACGCAGGGGCGGGCGCCCGCCGCGGTTTCCTCCGCAGTTTCCTCAATAGCCCGCTTCGAAGTCCACCCGGTTTAGCGGCGGCTCGCCGCGCCGCGCCCGCTCCACGTTCTCGACGACCTTCGGCACCGCCGTGCGCGGCTCGGTGAGCGCCGCCGTGTGCGGCGTGACGCTGACCCTGGGATGCGACCAGAGCGGATCGTCGGCAGGCAGGGGCTCGGGGTCGAAGACGTCCAGGTAGGCGTGCGAGAGCTGGCCCGAGTCGAGGGCGGCGATGAGGTCGGGTTTCACCAGGTGGCCGCCTCGCGCAACGTTGATGAGGCAGCCTCCTTTTCTGATTTTTTTCAGATTTTCTGAATTCAAGATCCCCCGGGTCCGGGAAGTCAGCGGCAACAGGCAGATCACGGCGTTGCACCCGGGGAGCATTTCAGCGAGATCGGTAAAGCTCTTCACGCCGGGAACCTGCTTCGGCCGGCGACTCCAGCCGCAGACGTTGAAGCCGAGCGCGAGCAGCTTGCGCGCGGCGTCGGTGCCGAGCTCGCCGAGCCCGAGCAACCCGACCGTGCGGTCGGCCGCCATGTACTGGTTGTGGCGCAGCCAGCGGCGCTCGCGCTGCTGCGCGCGGTACTGGTTGTGGCGCCGGTGCCAGTCGAGGACGTGCGCGAGCACGGTCTCCGACATCGCCGCCACCATGCCCGGGTCGATGAGGCGCGCGAGCGGCACGCCGCGCGGATAGTCGGGGTCGGCGACGAGGCCCTCGACGCCCATCCACAGCGACTGGATCAGCTTCGCGCCGCCGAGCTTCTTCAGCACGCCCTTCGGCGGCGTGGCGACCAGCGCGACGTCGATCCTCTCGTCGACGTTCGTTGTGATGCGGTCGCGCGGCAGCGCCTGCTGCAAGAGCGGCAGCCACGCCTGCAGCTTCTCCATTTCGCTCGCGAACAGAAGGTTCATCGGGGTGCGATGCTAGCATCGGCGGGTGCGGCCTCCCTTCAGAGCGGATCAAGTCGGCAGCCTCCTGCGGCCCTACGGGCTCTCCGAAGCGCGCAAGAAGGGAGATCTTCAGTTCCAGAGAAAGTCTATTGAAGAGGCTGTAAGGCAACAGGAGAAGATCGGCCTGCAGGCGATCACCGACGGCGAATTCAGCCGCGAATGGTGGCATCTCGACTATCTGCTGCAGCTCGAAGGCGTGACCGCCAAGGTGAATCCGGGCCCGAAGTTCGGCGGCACGGAAGAGCAGCCGCCGATCCCGAACGTGACCGGCAAGTTGCGCTATGGCAAGCCGGTCATGATCGACGATTTCAAATTTCTGAAGAGCGCGACCAGGCGCACGGCCAAGTTCACGATTCCGTCACCCTCGATGCTTCACTTGAGGGCGGGCAGGGCCGGCATCTCGCGCGAGGTCTATCCCGACCTCGATGAGTTCTGGGCCGACGCGGCGAAGGCCTACCGCGCCTCGATCGCGGACTTCGCCAAGGCGGGCTGCACCTATCTGCAGCTCGACGACGTCTCGTTCGCCTATCTCTGCGACCCCAAGATCCGCGAGGCCTGCCGCAAGAACGGCGACGACCCGGAAAAGCTGCCGCGCACCTACGCCGACACCATCGCGCAGGCGCTGCAAGGCCGGCCGGCCGGCATGACGGTCACGATGCACACCTGCCGCGGCAACTTCAAGAGCGCCTGGGTCGCCGAGGGCGGCTACGAGGCGGTCGCCGAGGCGATGTTCTCGAGCGGCGTCGACGGATTCTTCATGGAGTTCGACTCGGCGCGCGCCGGCGGCTTCGAGCCGCTGCGCCTGCTGCCGAAGGGGAAGAAAGTGGTTCTGGGTTTGATCACCTCGAAATCTCCCCAGCTCGAATCGAAAGATTCCATCAAGAGAAAAATCGACGAGGCGGCCAAGTTCGTGCCGATCGAAAATCTCGGCCTCTCTCCGCAGTGCGGGTTCTCCAGCACCCACCACGGCAACAACCTGACGCCGGACGAGCAGTGGCGCAAGCTCGAGCTGGTGGTCCAGATCGCGGACGAAGTCTGGTGAGCGATTTCAAGGGTCGCCGCGAGGACGATCGGCTCCTCACCGGGCAGGGACGTTACACCGCCGACTGGAACCTGCCGGGGCAGCTCTACGCGCATTTCCTGCGCTCGGATCACGCGCACGCGAAGATCCTTTCGTTGAAGGTGGCAAGCGTTCCGGGCGTGACCGTCCTTACCGGAGAAGACACCAAGGATCTGAAAACGCCGCCCGCGCAGCTCAAGATTCCCGGCCGCGGCCAGCCGATCAAGGTGCCGCACCGCCCGACGCTCGCGCAGGGGCGCGTGCGCTTCGTCGGCGAGGCGATCGCGCTGGTGGTAGCCGACTCGCCGCAGGCGGCGCAGGACGCCGCCGAGCGCATCGAGGTCGAGTACGAAGATCTTCCGGCGGTCGTCTCCGAAGAAATTTCCATCCAGGAAAAAACGGTTCAATTGCACGACGGCATCCCCGGCAACCTCGCCTTCGACTTCGACTACGGCGACGAGAAGGCGGCCGAAGAGGCGATCGCGCGCGCGTCGCACGTCGCGCGGGTGACGGTCGAATCGACGCGCCTCGCCGGCAACCCGATGGAGCCGCGCTCCTGCCTCGCCGCCTGGGACGCGGCGAGCAACCGCTACGACGTCTATTGCAGCTCGCAGGGCCTGTCGATGATGGCGCCGACGCTGCACACGATCATGGGGTTGCCGCCGGGCAGCATCCGCGTGCACGCGCGCGACGTCGGCGGTGGCTTCGGCATCCGCTCGCAGCCGTATCCGGAGTACGGCGCGCTGATGGTGGCGGCGCGCAGGCTCGGGCGTCCGGTGAAGTGGACCGGCTCACGCTTCGAGACCATCGCGAGCGACCATCACGGTCGCGCGGCGATGCTTACGGGAGCGCTCGCGCTCGACCGCGACGGCCGCTTCATTGGCCTGCGCCTCGACTGGATCTGCAACCTGGGCGCGTATGCGACGCAGGCCGGGCCGATGATTAGCACGGTCAACCCGGCGATGCACGCCATCAACGCCTACGACATCCGCGCGCTCTACGGCCGCAACAAGCTCGTCTACACCAACACCACGCCGACCACCGCCTACCGCGGCGCCGGGCGGCCGAACGTCACCTACCTCGTCGAGCGGCTGGTCGACGAGGCGGCGCGGCAGAGCGGCATCGACCCAATCGAGCTGCGCCGGCGCAACCTCATCCAGCCCTCGGCGCATCCCTACAAGACGCCGACCGGCTCGATCTACGACAGCGGCGATTTCCCGGCTCTCCTGAAGAAGGCCGTTGAATTTTCCGAATGGTCTTCTTTTGAAAAACGACGTTCCGATTCCAGAAAGACAGGAAAGCTCCGCGGCATCGGCTGCGCCATGTTCGTCGAGCCCTCGGGACAGGGGCCGGTGCCGAAGGAGGAGGCGATGATCAAGTTCGGCGAATCGGGCAACGCCGAGCTCTACACGCTCTCGGGCTCGACCGGCCAGGGGCACGAGACGGTCTATCCGGAGATCGTCGGCGAGCTTCTCGGCCTCGCGCCGGAGACGATCACGCTGCGCGCGAGCGAGGCGGACGGCCCCGCGCTCGCCGGCGGCGGCACCGTCGGGTCGCGCTCGACCATGCAGCACGGCGGCGCGCTCGCGGCGACGGCCTATGAGGTCATCAAGAAGGCGACCGACCTCGCCGCCAAGGATCTCGAGGTGTCCCCGGCCGATCTCGAATTTTCAAGTGGGGTTTTTCGGGTGAAGGGTACGGACGTGAATCTTTCGATGAAAAAAATCATTGAAAGGCATTCCAGTGCTCTCGATACCAAAGGCTTCATGACGCCGCAGGGTGCGTTCCCGAGCGGCGCGCACATCGCCGAGGTGGAGATCGATCCCGAGACGGGAGTGGTGGAGGTGCTGCGCTATACCGCAGTCGACGACGCCGGCCGGGTCATCAACCACACGCTGCTCGAGGGCCAGCTCCACGGCGGCGTGCTGCAGGGCATCGGCCAGGCGCTCGGCGAGCACGTCGTCTACGACGAGACGGGCCAGCTCCTCACCGGCACCTTCATGGATTACCCGATGCCGCGCGCGAGCGATCAGCCGCGCCGCATCGACCTGTTCGACCACTCGGTGCCCTCGCCGACCAACCTGCTCGGCGCGAAAGGGGCGGGTGAGGCAGGCACCGTCGGCGCCGTTCCGGCCATGGCGAACGCGGTGCTCGACGCCTTGCGCCCGCGTGGCATCCACGAGCTGGATTTCCCGTATTCTCCGGCCCGTATATGGGAGGCAATAGGAAAAGCAGGGTAGGGACCCGCGAGAAGAAGAAACTCGCCACGCGCGAGCGCGTCCGCGCCGCGGCGAGCGAGCTCTTCGCCCGGCACGGCTACGCCGCCGCCACCATGCGGCAGATCGCCAAGCGTGCCCACGTCGGCCTCGGCACCCTCTTCAACTACGCCGAGGACAAGCGCGACCTGGTGTTCCTGATCTTCAACGAGGAGCTCAACGCCACCACCGACGTCGCCCTTGCCGCGCCTCGCCCTCGCGACTCCGTCGTCGACCAGCTCACCGCCATCTTCCGCGCCCACTATGACTGGCTGGCGGAGAAACCGGAACTGGCGCGCATCCTGCTGCAGGAACTGACCTTCTACTCGAGCGGCAAACAGGCGGCGACTTTCCACTCGATCCGCAAGCGGCTGATCGACGGCATCGAAGCCCTGATCCGAGACGCACAGAAGAAAAAGAGGATTTCCTCGAAAGAAGACGCGGAGGTGATCGCGCGTCACATCTTCTTTGTCTACTCGGCGTCGCTGCGCTGGTGGATCGCCTCGCCGAGGCCCAATCCTCGGCAAGGCGTGGCCGAGCTGCGCAGGCTACTGAAGTTGCAGTTCGAGGGTCTTAAGGGAGTCGCACAGTACGAAGGATCTACTTCGCCTGGAATGTCGGGACGATGACGGCGCGCGCGAGGGTGTGGAACACGAGGTTGAAGCCGACGACGGCGGGCGTGGATTTTTCGTCGACGTCGAGCTTGTCCACGTCGAGCGCGTGCACCGCGAAGAAATACCGGTGCGCGCGATCGCCCTGGGGCGGCATCGCGCCGCCGTAGCCCATCGCGCCGTAGTCGTTGCGGCAGTGGAAGGCGCCCTTCGGCAGTGATTTGCCGTCGGCTGCGCCGGCGCCGTTGGCGAGCGCATCCACGCTTGCCGGAATGCCCGCCACGACCCAGTGCCAGAAGCCCGACGGAATCGGCGCGTCGGGATCGAAGCAGGTCACGGCGTAACTCTTGGTGCCTTTGGGCGCGCCCTTCCAGCGCAGCTGCGGCGAAAGCTCGCCGCCGCTCTTGGAATGCGCCGAGGGCATCAACTCCCTGTTGCGCACGTCGTCGCTCGCGACGTCGAACAGCGGCACCTTGGGCAGCATCGTGTAGGGATCCGGGGGGACCGGTCGATCGAGTGTCATCGGGATTCCTTTTCTGTCAGCGCGAATTCGAAGAGATGTGACAGCGCGGGCGCGGCGAGGTTGCGGCCTTTTTTCCGCGCGACGGCACGTCGCTTGCTCAAACGGGCGCGCTGCCGCGTACCGTGGTCCGATGCATCAGTCTTCGCAAAGGCAGGCGATAGTCGAAATTTGCCTTGTGCTGCACCGCTGCGTTGTCCCACATGAGGAGATCGCCGGCGCGCCAGCCATGCTCGTAGCGGAACTCGGGCTGCACGATGTGGGTGCACAGCTCCGCGAGCAGCGCCGAGCTTTCTTCCTCCGGCAAGCCGACGACGCGCGAGGTGTGGGCCTCGTTGATGAACAGGCCCTTGCGCCCGGTAACCGGGTGCGTGCGCACGATGGGGACTTCGACGTCGGGGACGCTTTGCAGCTGCTCTTCGGTCGGCGCGTGTTCCTGCACTGCGCCCGCGCCGCGCGCCCGCTCTTGCTTCTGGGCCTGGAAATTCTTGGCGCGATAGTAGCGGTAGCTGTGGACGTTTCTCACGCCTCGCAGACGCCGCTGCCGGTCCTCTGAAAGCCCTTCGTAGGCCGCAATCGTGCTGGCGAAACTGGTGGATCCCAGCACCACGCCGTCCTTCACCGGCACCTCGAGCGCATAGAGCGCGGAGAGCAGGCTGGGGACCTGCTTGTACGACAGGTCGCTGTGCCAGAAGCGGCCCGCGTCCTGCACCCCGATCGCGACGCCGTGCTCGTCGACGACGTTGGAGACGACCAGGATTTCCGGATGGCCGTCGAGGCGGTGCTCCTTGCGCACGTGGTGCTCGAGCTCGCCGAAGCGCCGCGTGAACGCGATCTGCTGCGAAGGCGTGAGCGCCTGGCCGCGAAACACCACCACCTGGTGGTCGAAAAACGCGCGCGCGACGGCCGCGAAGGTCGCGTCGTCCAGCGGCTGCGACAGGTCGGCGCCGCCGATTTCCGCGCCGAGGTGCCTGCCGATCTTGCGGACGGAAATCATCTGCTTCAGTCGGCGGTGATCCCGGCGTCGCCGACGACCTTCCGCCAGCGCGCGAGGTCGGACCTGATGAGCTGCTGAAGCTCCTGCGGCGTGCTGGTGACGGGAATCAGGCCTTGCTTGGTGAGGTTGTCGCGCACGTCGGGTAGTGTCATCACTGCATTCACGTCGGCGTTGAGGCGAGCGACGAGATCGGCGGGCGTTTTGCCAGGCGCCATGACGGCGTACCAGGCATCGACGTCGTCCATGAAGTCGATGCCCTGCTCGCGGAAGGTGGGCGCTTCGGGAAATTGCGGCGAGCGCTGCGCGCCGGTGACGGCGAGGATGCGGATGCGGCCGGCGCGCGCGTGAGGGATGGCGGAGTGGACGAGGGTGAACATCATCTGCACTTGCCCGCCGACGAGATCGGTCATCGCTCCGGCGAAGCCTTTGTAGGGGACGTGCGTGGCGTCGAGGCCGAGGTTGAGCTTGATGAGCTCCATGCCGACGTGGTGCGGCGTGCCGTTGCCAGGCGAGGCGAAGTTGTACTTGCCGGGATTCGCCTTGATCGCGGCGATCGCCTCCTGCATGTTGCTCACCGGGAAGACGTTCGGGTTTACCGCGAAGCAGTAGGTGGCGATGGCGATCTTGCTCACCGGCGCGAGGTCGGTGGCGGCGTCGTAGGGCATGTTCTTGAACAGCGCCGGCGTGATCGTGTAGGTGTTCACCGTCACCATCAGCGTGTGGCCGTCGGGCGCGCTTTTCGCGACGAAGTCGGTGCCGATGTTGCCGCTCGCGCCGGGCTTGTTCTCGACGATCACCGGCTGCTTCCAGCGCTCCTGCAGCTTGGGCTGCAGCACGCGCGCGAGAATGTCGATGCCGGTGCCGGGCGAGAAGGGCACCACCAGCGTGACCGGGCGCGTCGGGAATGCGGTCTGCCCCCACGCCGGCGTGTGCAGGAGCCACAGGAAAGCAAGCAGCATGATCCTCATCGGAGTCCCTTCAGCGCGCGGTTCACCGCGCCGCGGTCCACATTAAACCGCTCGCGATCGGCGTCGGTAAACCATTTCGTCACCGCCGGTGCGAAGTTCGGCCGCTGCATCACGCGCTCGCGCCAGGCGTCGAGGTGCGGTCGGCGGCTCCATAGCGCTTCCATGCCGAGCATACCGGCACGATTGACATAGGGCGTAGCAGCCGCGTCGGCCAGCGAGTACCCATCGCCCGCCAGATAGCCGCCCCGCGCGAGCGCGTCCTCCATCTCGCCGAAGTAGCGGTCGAACTGATGCAGGGCGGGCGCGACATGGGGTGCGTCGAGGCCCTGCTCGATGGACCGGCGCTGGCGCTCCCGGTAGGCGGGATCGGGAATGCGGGCGAGGCGCGAGCACAGCTCGTCGGGCGGGAGCGAGAGGAAGTGCGCGCGGAAAGCGGCGGCGAACGTCACGGTCGAGGTCGCCGCGTGCAGGTGGTCGTCGATCTTTTTCATGAACAGCCGCGCCTGCGCGCGCCCCCAAGGCTCCGCCGGCATCAGCGCCGTCGCGGGAAACGCCTCGTCGAGGTATTCGATGATCAGCGTCGACTCGAGCACCACGCGGCCATCGTGCACCAGCGTCGGGACGACGGCGTTGGAGTTGAGCTTCAGGTACTCGGGCCGGTGCTGGTCGCCGCGCTGCAGATCGAGCAGCTCGCTTTCCCAGGGCAGGCCTTTCTCTTCCAGGATCAGGCGCGCCTTCATCGCGCAGACCGACGTGGTACTGTGATAAAGCTTGAGCATCGAGACGAGCATGATACGGGCCCTGGCCGTCCTCCTTCTTGCGGCGGGCGCGGACGCGCAGGCGCAGGCGTGGCCGGCGAAGCCGCTGCACGTCATCGTCAATGTCGCGCCGGCGGGCACCGCGGATGTGACCGCGCGGCTCCTCGCGCCGCGCCTCGGCGAGGCGCTCGGACAGAGCGTGGTGGTGGACAACCGCCCGGGCGGCGACGGCTACGTCGGCATCGACGCCGTGGCGCACGCCGACCCTGACGGCTACACGCTGCTCTACGCGCCGGGGAGCCGCATCATGATTGCGCCGCACATCGTGAAGCGCGCCGACATCGATCCGGTGAAGTCGCTGCTGCCGGTGGCGCCGACCGGGCGCATCTCGCTGTTCCTCATGACCTACCCCTCGGTGCCGGGGAAGGACCTCGCCGGCTTCCTGCAGCACGCGCGCGCCAATCCGGGCAAGGTCAACTACGGCACGCCGGGCAACGGCACCGCGCCGCACATCGCGGCGGAAATCTTCTCGCGCGAGGCCGGCATCACGATGACCCATATCCCGTACAAGGGCGCCGGCCCGGTGATGAAGGACCTGCTCGGCGGCCAGATCGATCTCGCCTTCGACTCCGGCACCGGCCTGCCGCAGGTCAGGGCCGGCAAGCTGCGCTTACTCGCCGTGGCGGCGTCGCGCCGCCGCGCCGACTTTCCCGACGTGCCGACCTTCGAGGACGCGGGCTTCAAGGGCGTCGACGGCGGGCCGCACTTCGCCTTCTATGCGCCGCTCGGCACGCCGCGCGCGATCGTCGAGCGCCTGAACGCCGAGGTGGCGAAGCTGATGCAGGAGCCGGCGGTGCGCGAGCGCTTCGAGGCGCAGGGGCTGGAGGTGGCGGAGCCGATGAATCCCGACGCGTTCGCCCGCTATGTGAGCGAGGAGAGCGGGCGCTATGCCCGCCTGGTGCCGGAGATGGGGCTCTCCAAGTAGCTCATTTCCAGGTATAGGCACGCTCGGCGGCGTCCGTCTTCGCGGAGTCCTTGACGGAGACGCCCCACTGGTCGATGCGGCCCGGCGGCCACTTCCAGTCCTCCGCGCTGCCGACGCGGTAGTCGTCGCCCGCCTCCGAGACTTCGCTGGTGTACTCCACCAGGCCGCCGTGCGGGCCGACGAAATAGCCGAAAACGTTGTTGCCGGGGCCGTGCCGCCCGGGGCCCCACACGCACGGATAGCCGGCGTCGCGCAGGCGGCCGATGCCGCGCATCACGCCGTCGACGTCGGCCATCTCGAACGCGACGTGATTGAGCGAGGAATAGCCCGCGCGCGCATAAGCGATGCAGTGATGCGTGCGGTTGCAGCGCAGGAAGGTCATGTGCCGCGTGCGGTCGGAGACGCGGAAGCCGAGTTGCGAAGTGGCGAAGCGCTCGGCAGCGTCCACGTCGGCGGAGTTGAGCACCACGTGCGACAGGCGGATGGGACGGTCCCGATGCGGCGGCAGCGGCGAAGCGGGTTCCTCACGGACAAACCTGTAGATGTCGCCCTGCGGTCCCTTCAGTTCTCGCTCCATATCACCACAAAAGGTGATGGCGACAATTGCGGGTTCGCCCTGCTCGAGCCCGACCAGATACGGAATCGAATCGGTGCCACGGAACCGGTTGCCCGGCACCCGCGTGAGGCCCCAGACATCGGTGAAGAAGCGGGCCGTCGCTTCGAGGTCCGAAACCCGCAGATCGACGCTCTGAAGCCTCACTTGATCCGCTTCGCCGCCTCTCGCACGATCGAGAGATCCGCGTGCTTCGACACGTCGATGGTCGACTTGGCGAGGCCGAGCTCGTGCTGCAGGTTGATGTTGGCCTGCATCGCCTTCAGGTCCGGCACCATGTCCGGATCGCGGTAGTAGTCGCCCTGCTGGCCGCCGCGGGTGAAGAGCCAGCCCTCGAACGCCGCCGCCGGCCGCTTGCTCACGCGCGCGGCGATCTCGACGGCTTCCTTGTGGTTGTTCGGATCGAGGAACCAGCGCGCGGCGCGGATCGAGTCCTCCATGAAGTCGACCATCGCCGCGCGGTTCTTCTTCAGGAAGTCCTCGCGCGCCGCCCACAGGATCATCTGCGTGCGGCCGACGATCTGCTCCTGGGTGAAGAGCACGCGCGAGGCCTCGCGCAGCTCCTTGTCGAAGGAGAACGGCGCCACGCCAGGGATCACGTCGGCCTTCTTGCTCATCAGCATCGCCTTCATGTTGGGGAAGGCGGCCTCGACGACGCTGACTTCCTTCTTGTCATCGACGCCGTTTTTCCTCAGCGCGGCGCGCATGACGATGTCGACCGCGCTGCCGGCGGCGTTGGTGGCGAGC
Organism: Burkholderiales bacterium; assembly: GCA_036496555.1. Taxonomy (GTDB): domain Bacteria; phylum Pseudomonadota; class Gammaproteobacteria; order Burkholderiales; family SG8-39; genus SCGC-AG-212-J23. The sequence continues at coordinate 12,339 of DASXKY010000121.1, forward strand.
ACCTTGCCCTTGAGATCCTTGATGGTGCGCACCGGGCTGTCCTTCAGCACGAAGAACTCGTCGGTGTAGTAGCCGGGCACGCCGTCCTGGAACTCGTCGGCGATCACGCGCAGGTCGTTCATGCCGGCGTTCTCCACCGCGATGGCGAAGGAGGCGAAGGCGAGGTCGGCGACCTCCAGCTCGTTGTTGGCGAGCGCGGTGATCATCGGCGGCGTGCCCTGGAAGCGCACCGCCTCGAAGGTGTAGGACTTGCCGAGGTGCTGCGCCAGCCCCGGCTTCTCGAACAGGATCGACGACCAGTTCGCCACCGGCACGGCGTAGGCGACCCGGATCTTGACCTGGGCCGCGGCGGGCGCGGCGAGCGCGAGCGCCACCACGGTGAAAATTGCCTTGAACGTTTTCATCTTCGTTCCTCCTCCAAGGGAAAGTCGATTCTAGACCGTGGCCGGCGCCAGCGCCTCGGCGTGCCAGAGCAGCAGGCGGCGGCGCAGCAGCGCCATCAGCCGCACCAGCACGTAGCCGGCGAGCGCGATCTCGACGATGCCGGCGAACACGCCCGGCGAATCGGCGAAGCGCGAGGCGGTGATCATGGCGCCGCCGAGGCCGCGGCCGCCCATCTTCATCTCGGCGACGACGGCGACGATGAGCGCGATCGGCAGCGCGACCTGCAGGCCGGTGAAGATCTGCGGCGTCGCCGCCGGCAGCACTACCTCGCGCAGCAGCTCGCGCTCGGTGGCGCCGAGGTTGCGAGCCGACCAGACCAGCTCGCGCTCGACGGCGGCCGTGGCGGCGATCGCCGCCGCCACCACCGGGAAGGTTGCGTCGAGCACCACCATCGTGATCTTGGAGACGTCGTGGAAGCCGAGCCACAGCGTGACGATCGGCAGGAAGGCGATCTTCGGCATCGGGAAGCCCGCCGAGATGATCGGATCGAAGAACCAGCGCACGAAGTGGTTGCGCGCGATCAGCACGCCGAGGGGGACGCCGAGCGCGGTGGCAACGAAGAAGCCGGCGAACGCGCGGTAGAGGGTCAGGCCGAGGTCGGTCCACAGGTCGCCCGCGGCGGCGTCCGCCCACATGCGCTCGAGCACCACCGACAGCGCCGGCAGCATGAACGGCGTCACCGCGCCGCTGCGCGCGAAGACCTCCCACGCGAGGGCGAGCGTCAGCACCGAGAGCCACGGCGCGAGCCGCATCATTCGCGCCACCGCAGCAGTCGGCGGGAGAGGAGCAGGTAGAGCCGGTCGGCGAAGAAGCCGAGGAAGGCCACCGTGAGCACCACTGCGAACATGGCGTCGTATACGCCGCCTTCGCCCAGGAAGCCGATGAGGTAGCCCAGGCCCGATCGGGCGACGATCATCTCGGCGCTCACCAGCAGCACGAAGGAAAGGGCGAGCGCGGTGCGCACGCCGTTCAGCAGCTCGGGCAGCGCGCTCGGCAGCACCACGTCGCGCAGCACCGCGAGGCGGCTCGCCCCCATGCTGCGCGCCGACCAGACCAGCGACTGCTCGCTCGAGCGCGCGCCGTTGAAGGCGCCGAGCGTGACCGGCAGCATGCAGCCCAGGAAGATCAGCAGGATCTTCGAGCCGTCGCCGAAGCCGAGCCACAGCGCCGTCACCGGGATAAGGGCCGACTTCGGCATGGGGTAGAGCGCCTCGACCAGCGGGCTCGCCAGCGCGTTCACCGGCCGCCACCACGCCATCGCGATGCCGAGCGCGCCGCCGACGACGATGGCGAGCGCGAGGCCGGCGCCGCCGCGGTAGAGCGAGGCGGCGGCGCCGTGCCAGAGCTCGGGATCGAAGGCGAGCTTCCACCACGCCTCGAGCACCGAGCTCAGCGCGGGCAGCAGGTCGGCCGAGACGAGATGCAGCCGTACCGCCGCCTCCCAGGCTAGCGCCAGGATCAGCAGCGGGCCAAAGTCGAGCAGGCGCCTCATGCGCGTCCCGCTTGCGCCTTCAGCGCCTCGTCGCGCACCAGGCCCCAGATCTCGTCGACGCGCTCGACGAAGGCCCTGGACTTGAAGAGATGCGGGTCGGCGCGGTCGAAGCTCGTCTCCACCACCGCCTTGACGCGGCCCGGCCGCGCCGACATCACCACCACGCGCTGCGCGAGGTAGACCGCCTCCTGCACGTCGTGGGTGACGAAGATCACCGTCTTCGGCGAGCGCTGCCAGATCGCGAGCAGCTCCGACTGCATCAGGCTCCGCGTCTGCGCGTCGAGCGCGCCGAAGGGCTCGTCCATCAGCAGCGTCGCGGGGTCGATCGCCAGAGTGCGCGCGAGCGCGGCGCGCTGCTTCATGCCGCCGGAGAGCTGCGACGGATAGCTCGCCTCGAAGCCGCCGAGGCCGACCATCTCGATGTATTTCCGCGCGCGCTCCTCGCACTCCGCTTTCGGCAGGCCGAGCTTCTCGAGGCCGTAGAGCACGTTGCCCTTCACCGTCTTCCACGGAAAGAGGGCGAAGTGCTGGAACACGATGCCGCGGTCGGGGCCGGGGCCGGCGAGCGGCGCGCCGCCGATGCGGATCGCGCCTGCGCCCACCGGCAGGAAGCCGCCGATCAGGTAGAGCAGCGTCGACTTGCCGCAGCCCGAGGGACCGAGCAGCGCGATGAACTCGCGCTCGCGCACTTGCAGCGAGACGCGCTCGAGCGCGGGGATCTCGCGGCCGTCGGGCGTGCGGTAGGTGTGGCTGAGGTCTTCGACTTCGATCACAGGCCGAGGATGCGCCCGGCGTTGCCGTGGAAAATCTTCTCCATCACCTCGTCCTTGTAGCCGAGCTCGCGCCACTCGCGCAGGATCCGCTCGTACGGCATGCTCGGGTAGTCGCTGCCGAACATGATCTTGTCCTGCAGCCGGCCGCGCATGTCGATCTTGAGGTTGCCGGGAAAGTATTTCGGCGCCCAGCCCGACATCTCCCAGTAGACGTTGCCCTTATGCAGCGCGACCGCGGTCGTCTCGTCGACCCACGGCCAGCCGGGGTGCGCCATCACGATCTTCATCTGCGGAAAGTCGGCGGCGAGCTTGTCGATCGAGGCCGGGTGCGCGTGGCGGATGATGGCGCCGTGGCCGCCGGGCATGCCGGCGCCCATGCCGGTGGTGCCGACGTCGACCATCACCGCGGCGCCCAGGGAGGAAATCGCCTCGAACATCGGCCGCGCGCGCGGATCGTCGACCGCGAAGTGCTGCATGATCGGGTGGAAGTGGAAGCCGAGGAAGCCGTACTGCTTCACCGCCTGTTCCGCTTCCTTCACCACGTCCTTCTTGAACGGATCGAGCGCGCCCCAGCACTGGATGATGCGCTTGGGGTGCCGCTTCCACATCGCGTGCACGTAGTCGTTGCCGACCGGCCTGGTCTTGATGGTGAGCTCGAGATCGAGCGCGACGAGGCAGGCCTCGACGCCGGCGCCTTCGAACTCCTTCACCACCTCGCTTTCCGCCTTCCCCGACCATTCGCGCTTCCAGTACTTCGCGAGCGCCTCGACGTAGGGGCCCTGGCAGGCAATCCATTCCTTCGTGCCGGGGTAGCAGTGCAGGTCAACGATGCGCATTCTTTTCCGCCATTTCGCCCAGCGCTTTCTTGGAAACCTTGCCGAAGGTGGAGACCGGGAAATCCTCGCAGACCAGCATGCTTTCCGGCAGCTTGAACTTGGCGATCTCCTTGCTTTTCAGGAACTCGATCAAATCGCCGAATTCCAGTTTTCCATTTTTTTTCAAAACCAGGCAGGCGCACATCTTTTCGCCCAGGTTCGGGTCGGCCACCGGTACGCACGCCACGTTCTGCACCGCAGGGTGCATCAGGATCAGGTTCTCCACTTCCTCGGCGCTGATCTTCTCGCCGCCGCGGTTGATGAGGTCCTTCTTGCGGCCCTCGACCATGTAGTTTCCCGACGGATGCTTGCGCATCAGGTCGCCCGAGCGGTAGAAGCCGTCGGGCGTGAACTGGCGCGCGTTGTACTCCGGCACGCCGAAGTACCCGCGCAGCGTATAGGGACCGCGGCAGGTGAGCTCGCCAACCTCGCCCTCGGGCACCTCGCGCCCTTCGTCGTCGACCAGCCGCACCTCGTCGTCCGGGCAGATCGGCCGGCCGCAGGTCTCGAGTTTCACCTCCTGCGGGTCGTCGAGGCGCACGAAGAACAGCATCCCCTCCGACATGCCGAAGTTCTCCTGCACGAAGCACGACGGAATGAGCCGATGCGCTTTCAGCCTGACTTCGGGTTGCATCCTCTGGCCGCCGCTTTGAATCAATCGCAATGAAGATAAATCAAAGGATGGAAGCGATGGATCGTTGATCAGGCGGATCAGCAGGGCCGGCACCACCTTCAAATGGGTAGCTCTGTGCTTTTCCACTAGCGAAAAGATTTCGTCCGGCCGTGTGGTGGGCGACAAGACCACCTTGCCGCCCTGCAAGAAGTAGCCCTGGATGCCGGGGCAGGCGAGCGGCAGGTTGTGCGCGATCGGCAGCGCCAGCACCAGCACCGAATCCTTCGTCACCGCGCACACCGGCGCCGCCGCCTTCGAGTTGTACGCGTAGTCGTTGTGCGTGCGCGGAATGAGCTTGGGAATCCCGGTCGTGCCGCCGGAGAGCTGGAAGATGCATGGATCGGTCGGTTCGATCTTGATCTTCTTCAGTTCTGCTTTCCCTTTGGACGGTTCCCTCCCGATGAGCGTCCGGAGGCTCCCCAAGGAAATACAGAACTTCAGAGTCGGGTTCTCGGCCTTCACCCGCTGGATCATCGGCCCGAACTCGAAGTCGCCCTGGCGCTCGGGATAGACGCACATCGCCGCACCGGAGAGCTTCACGAACTGGCTGATTTCGGCGTAGCGGTGGGTGACCAGCGCGGCGATCGAGATGCAGCCGATCTTCTGCAGCGCGAAGTAGAGCAGGACGAACTCGGCGCAGTTCGGCAGCGTCGGCACGACGCGGTCGAGCGGCCTGAGGCCGAGCTCGAGCAGGTTCAGGGCCAGCTGGTCGGAGAGGCGGTCGATGTCCGCATAGGTGTATTGCGTTTCACCGTCCACCAGAAAAATTCTCGTGGAAAAGCGCGAAAAGCATTCCGCGAATTCCTGCGCCAGCGACTGGTCCCGCCAGTAGCCCTTCTCGCGATACCGTCGCGCGAACTCGGGCGGGAACGGAACTACGCCGGGCAGCATTACGTAGAGCTGGTGAAGCCGCCGTCGATGACGATCACCTCGCCGGTGACGAAGCGGTTGGACTGCACCAGCGTCAGGATGGTCTCGGCGACGTCGTCGGCGGTGACGACGCGCTTGAGCGGCGTCGCTTTCGCGCGCTTGCCCATCAGGTCTTCGTACTTGTCCTTCAGCATGCGCTTCATCCAGTCGCCTTCCATCCAGCCGGGCGCGACGGCGTTGACGCGGATCTCCGGGCCGAGGTTCCAGGCGAGCGTCTTGGTCAGGTTGACGACCGCCGCCTTGCTCGCGGCGTAGGGCAGGGGCTGCGGACCGGGGCGCAGGCCGACGATGCTGGCAATATTGACGATGGACGGCTTTTCGCTCTTCCGGAGTAGATGCAAAACCGCACGCGTAACCTGAAAGAGGCCTCGTACATTCACCGCGAAGACCCGGTCCCACTCGTCGAGCGAGAGCGTCTCGAGATCCTTCGGTTTCCAGTTGGCCGTGGTGCCCGCGTTGTTGACCAGGACATCGAGCCGGCCGAAAGCTTCCTCGACTTTCTTCGCCATCGCTCGCACGCCGGCCTCGTCGCTTACGTCGCAGCGCACAAGAAGCGTCTTCGCGCCGAGCTTGCCGGCCTCGGCGGCAGTTTCGCGTGCGGCCTTCTCGCTACTCGAATAATTGATCGCGACGTTGTAGCCTGCGCCTGCGAGGGCGAGCGCGGCGCTGCGGCCGATGCCGGTCGCCCCGCCGGTTACCAGCGCCGCTTTGCCCGAAGTAGTCATAGAATAGGTGAACATGTTCACTGTTAACGGCATCAAGGTCAACACCCTGGTCGGCGTCGCGGCGCTGGTGATTTTTTCTCCGTTCGTGAATGCGCAAAGCTACCCATCGAAGCCGGTGCGCTGGATCGTGCCCACCGGGCCGGGCAGCGCGGTCGACGTGAACGCGCGGCGCGTGACGCCGAAGCTCTCCGAGGCGCTCGGCCAGCCGGTGATCGTCGAGAACCGGCCCGGCGCGAACAGCATGATCGGCGCGCGCGAGGCGGCGCGCTCGGCGCCCGACGGCTACACGCTGTACCAGGCGGTGGTGAACAACTCGATCAACGACGCGCTCGCGGCCGATCCGTGCTGCGTGCTGAACGACAAGCTGGTCGCGGTGACGCGCCTCTACACCACGCCCCTCGTGATGGTGGTGAACCCGTCCGTTCAGGCGGCGACGCTGAAGGAGTACGTCGCGTTCGCGAGAGCGAACCCCGGCACGCTGACCTACGCCTCCGGCGGCACCGGCGCGATCACGCAGATGGTCGGCGAGCTGCTCAAGCTCACCGCCGGCATCCAGGTGCGCGAGATCCCGTACAAGGCGATCGGCGCCGAGCTGCCCGACCTCACCGGCGGCCACGTGGCGACGGCGTTCCTGTCGCCGGTCGTCATCCGCGACCTCGTGCGCAGCGGCAAGCTGCGCGCGCTCGGCGTCGCCGATCGCCAGCGCATGGCGATCATGCCCGACGTGCCGACGCTCGCCGAGGGCGGGGTGCCGATCGAGGGCCTCGGCTGGAACGGCATCTTCGTCCCGGCGGGCACGCCGCAGCCCGTCATCGAGCGCCTGCAGTCGGCGATCGCCAAGGTGCTGCGCTCGAAGGACCTGCAGGACGAGTCGGCGACGCTTGGTACGGTCGCCGGCGGCGAATCGCCGCAGGAGTTCGCCGCCTTCGTGCGCGGCGAGGTGCAGAAGTGGGGCAAGGTCATCAAGGACGCCGGCATCAAGGCAGAGTGATGACCGGCGCCGAAGCCTTCCTCAAGGCGCTGCGCTCGATGGGCGTCGAGCGCATCTACGCCTCGCCCGGCTCCGACTGGGCGCCGCTGTGGGAGGCGCTGGCGTCCGATGCCTGGTGGAGCGAGCGCTATGTCTCTTCGCGCCACGAGGAGACGGCGATGGCGATGGCGCTCGGCTATGCCAAGGCGACCGGCAAGCTGCCCGCGGTCGTCGTGCACACCACGGTCGGCGCCCTGCACACGACCATGATCGCCCGCGCCGCGCTGCACGAGCGGATCCCGCTCGCGATCTTCGCCGGCGAGGTGATCGGCTTCGCCGAGCCACCCTCGCCCAAAGTGGGGCGGCAGTGGCTGCGCCTCTTGACCGACGTCGGCGGCCCGGCACGGCTGATGGAAGGCAGCGTGAAATGGAGCTTCGGGTTGAACGTCCCTGGCCTCTTGCCGCAGACGGTGCAGCGCGCCTGCCAGCTCGCCGCTTCGGCGCCGCGCGGCCCGGTTTTCGTTTCCGTGCCCACCGAATACCTGGTGCAGGAGATGCCTGCCGCCGCCCCACCCGCTGTATTGCCTTCGCTGCCTGCAGTCGGGGAAGCTGCTTTTGAGCAACTGAAAGAAATGCTTTCCGCTGCCAAGCAGCCCGTCATCATCACGGAGGAAGCGGGCCGCGATCCGGCCACGGTTCCGGCGCTCGTCGCCCTCGCCGAGGCGCTCGATGCGCCGGTGTACGAGGCCTGGCAGCCGTATTACGTGAACTTTCCGCGCTCGCACCGCCTCTATGGCGGGATGGTGGTCGACGAGATGCCGCAGCCTCTCAGGGACGCCGACGTGGTGCTGCTCGTGGAGTCGGTGCTGCCCTGGCATCCGCCGAGCGCGATCACCGACAAGAAAGTATTGGTGCTGGGCGAAGATCCGCTGCATCCGCGGCTGCCGTTCTGGGGTTTCCGCGCCGACGTTGTGGCGGCCGGGGAAGTGGCGCCGGCGTTGCTTCGCCTCGCGAAATCCATCAAGAGAAATTCTTCAGGAAAGAACGTCAACAAGGCGAAGCCCGAGGTCCAGCCCAAAGCGGTCATCGATACCGCCTGGGCGGCGCACGAGCTCAACGCGGTGCTGCCGGTGGACGCGATCGTCGTCAACGAAACCATTACGCATCGCCTGGACCTGCATCACCAGGTCGACCGGCTGCAGCCCGGCAGCTTCTTCGAGGCGAGCTACGGCGGCCTCGGCGCGGGCCTCGGCCTCGCGCTCGGCGCGAAGCACGCCCATCCGTCGCGGACGGTGGTGTGCACCATCGGCGACGGCGCGTTCCACTACAACCCGGTGGTCGCTTCGTTCGGCGCCGCGCAGGAGCACAAGCTGCCGCTGCTCGTCGTGCTGTTCGA
>DASXKY010000122.1:0-12301 GCA_036496555.1 Burkholderiales bacterium
CGTGAAGGCCGGCGGATTGAGGCCGTGGTAGCAGCAGGTGAGTGCGATGGCGAAGCCGAACATCATGCTCTTCAGGATCGAATAGGCGAAGTCGATCGGCGCCACCAGCTCGAAGAAGCGCGTGTAGAGCTCGGTGAACGAGGCCTGGATCACGAACGGGCTGAGGATCATGCCGCCCGCCACGGCGAGGAACTGGATGTAGCAGGCGAGCGCGGCGGTGGCGATCATCACGCCCAGCACGCGCGGCACCACCAGATAATCGTAGGCCTCGATGCCCATGCGGCGAAGCGCGTCGATCTGGCCGGTGATGCGCATCATCGCCAGCTCGGAGGAGATGGCGGTGCCGGTGCGCAGGATCACCACCATCGCCGCGGCGAGCGGCCCCACCTCGCGCAGCACCACCCACAGCAGGATCTTCACCGCCAGCGTAGTGTCGGCGTCGAGTACCTGCATGGTGAAGGCGATGATCAGCGCGCCCAGGCCCGAGGCGCGCAGCACCACCCCGGTGGAGGCGGTGACGCCGGTGAAATAGATCTGGCGCAGGAAGGATTCGCGCACCGGGGCGCGGGCGAGCGCCGGCATGCGCAGCCAGACGTTCATCAGCAGCCGCAGCCCTCCCTCGACCTCGCGCAGCGCCCGGATCACGCGCTTTCCCTCCGGCCGCTATTCTGCACCACGAACGCGCCCAAAGCGTTCCAAAGCCCGGATTTTTCCCTTATAATCCGCGCCTTTTCGCGGTTGACGGGGATTCCCAAGATGGTGGTGATTCGACTGGCGCGCGGCGGCGCCAACAAGCGGCCCTTCTATCACGTGGTGGTGGCCGATTCGCGGCGCGCGGTGCAGGGCAAGTTCCTCGAGCGCCTGGGCTTCTACGATCCGAAGGCGCCGCAGGGGCGCGAGTCGCTGCGCGTGAACCTGGAGCGCGTGAAGCACTGGACGGCCAAGGGCGCGCAGCTGTCGCCCACGGCCAAGCGGCTCGTCAAGCAGTTTGCAAAGAAAGCGGCCTGAGCATCTCGTAGAGATGGGGCGCGTCGCCGGTTCGTACGGCGTGCGCGGCTGGATCAGGATAGAGCGGCCGGAAGCGGCCCTCGCGCATTGCGGCAGGTGGTGGATCGACGGGCGGGAGTATCCCGTCGCGGAGATGAAGTGGCACTCGGGCGCGCTGCTGGCGAAGCTCGAGGGCGTCGAGACCCGCGAGGCGGCGCTGGAGCTGAGGGGAACGCGGGTGGCGGTGCAACGCGATGCCATGCCCGATCCAGCGGAGGGAACGTACTACCTCGCCGACCTGGTCGGGCTGGAGGTGGTGAACGGAAAGGGCGCGGTGCTGGGGCGGGTGGAGAAGTTCTTCAGCAGCGGGGCGCAGGACGTGATGGAAGTGGTGGGAGACAAGACGCGGCTCCTGCCCTGGGTGGCGGCGGTGGTGATGGATGTGGATCTCGCCGGTGGCCGGGTCCGCGTCGAGTGGGAGGCGGACTGGTGATCCGCTTCGACGTGGTGACGCTGTTCCCCGAGATGTTTTCGGCAATCACCCAGAGCGGCATTACCAGCCGTGCGCTGCAGGCGGGGTTGTGGTCGCTGAAGGCGTGGAATCCGCGCGACTTCACGAACGACAACTACCGCACGGTGGATGACCGTCCGTATGGCGGCGGGCCGGGGATGGTGATGCTGGCCGAGCCGCTGGAGAAGGTGCTGAATGCGGCGGGCGGGAAAGTGATCTACCTCTCGCCGCAGGGCAGGAAGCTGGACCACCGCAAGGTGATGGAGTTGTCGCAACAGAGCTCCATGACCTTGCTGTGCGGCAGGTACGAGGGCGTCGACGAGCGGTTGCTCGTGCGGCGAGTGGACGAAGAAATCTCGATCGGAGACTTCGTCGTCTCGGGCGGCGAGCTGGCGGCGATGGCGTTGATCGACGCCGTGGTGCGGCAGCTGCCCGGGGCGCTGGGCGACGAAGCCTCGGCGGTCGAGGAATCGTTCGCCGACGGGCTGCTCGACTGCCCGCAGTACACGCGGCCCGAGACGTACCAGGGCGCGAAGGTGCCGGAGGTGCTGCTCTCCGGGCACCACGAGAACATCCGGCGCTGGCGGCTGAAGCAGGCGCTGGGCAGGACCTGGCTGCGGCGGCCGGACCTGCTGCAGGCGAGACGGCTGAACGACGAGGAACAGAAGCTGCTGGCGGAATTCCAGCAGGAGCACAGGAGCGGAACATGAACTTGATCCAGAAACTCGAGCAGGAAGAGATCCAGCGCCTGAAGAAGAGCGTGCCCGACTTCGCGCCGGGCGACACGGTGGTGGTCAACGTCAATGTCGTCGAGGGCGAGCGCAAGCGCTCGCAGGCCTTCGAGGGCATGGTGATCGCCAAGCGCAACAAGGGCCTCAACTCCTCCTTCATCGTGCGCAAGATCTCGTCGGGCGAGGGCGTCGAGCGCACCTTCCAGACCTTCTCGCCGCTCATCGCCTCGATCGAGGTGAAGCGCAAGGGCGCCGTGCGTCGCGCCAAGCTCTACTACCTGCGCTCGCGCTCGGGCAAATCGGCGCGCATCCGCGAGCGCGTCGGCGCGGGCGAAGAAGGCGCCGCCGAGGAATAGGGGAGTAAAATCGGCTGATGCGCCGCGAGACCGCCGCCATCAGCCCGATCAGCGAGATCGTCGCCGCCATCCGCGGCGGCGAGATCGTGATCCTGGTCGACGACGAGGATCGCGAGAACGAGGGCGATCTGGTCTTCGCCGCCGAGTTCGTCAGCGCCGACAAGATCAACTTCCTCGCCAAGCACGGGCGCGGCCTCATCTGCATGCCGATCACCGAGGCGCACGCCGAGCGCCTCGGCCTGAGGCCGATGGTCGAGCAGAACCGCTCGCGCCACGGCACCAACTTCACCGTCTCGATCGAGGCCGCCGAGGGCATCGCCACCGGCATCTCGGCGCACGATCGCGCGCTGACCATCAAGATCGCTTCTGCCGAGAAAGCGACGCCTCAGGACATCGTCCAGCCCGGCCACGTCTTCCCGCTGATCGCGCAGGCGGGCGGCGTGCTGGTGCGCGCCGGCCACACCGAAGCCTGCTGCGACCTCGCGCGGCTCGCCGGCCTCGCGCCCGCCGCGGTGCTTTGCGAGATCATGCGCGACGACGGCAGCATGGCGCGGCTGCCCGACCTGCTCGAGTTCGCCGCCCAGCACAAGCTGAAGGTCGGCACCATCGCCGACCTGATCGAGTATCGCGGCCGCAACGAATCCCTGGTGAAGCGGGGTGACGCGCGCGATATCGAAACGCCTTGGGGGAAATTCAATCTGGTGCCGTACCGCGACCTGGCGCTCGGCGCCCTCCACCTGGCGTTGTCGCTTGGCAAAATAGATCCCCAGAAAGAGACTTTGGTGCGGGTGCATGAGCCGCTGTCGATCCTCGATCTGCTCGACGCAGGCAAGAGCACGCACTCGTGGGGCGTCGGTGATGCGCTGAAGGAGATCCAGCGCGCCGGCAGCGGCGTGATGGTGCTCATGAACTGCAGCCAGCCCGGCGAAGCGCTGGAAGCGCGCCTCGAAGACGCGCGTGCGCCGCGCGCCGGCCGCTCGGCCGACCTGCGCCTCTACGGCATCGGCGCGCAGATCCTGCGCGATCTCGGCGTCGGCCGCATGCGCCTGATGGCGGCGCCGCGCAAGATGCCGAGCATGGCCGGCTTCGGCCTCGAGGTGGTGGGCTATCTCGACGGTCCCGCTTCTTCATCGCCGACGAGCCGCTAGCGCGTCATGCGCCTGGGCATCGTCGCCAGCCGGTTCAACGAGGACATTGCCGGCGAGCTCCTGAAGCGCGCGCGCGACGAAGCGAGCAAGCTCGGCGTCGAGTTCGACGAGAAGTCGGTGCCGGGCGCCTTGGAGATTCCGGTCGCGCTGCAGTGGATGGCGCAGTCGGGTCGCTACGACGCACTGGTCGCCGTCGGCGCGGTGATCCGCGGCGAGACCTATCACTTCGAGGTGGTGTGCAACGAGTCGGCGCGCGGCGTGATGGACGTGGCGCTCGAGTCGGGCCTGCCGGTCGCCAACGGCATCCTCACCACGAACGACGAGGCGCAGGCGAACGCGCGCCTCGACAAGGGCGCCGAGGCCGTGCGCGTCGCGGTCGAGATGGCCAAGCTACGCAAGAACATGCATGAAGACCGCTAAGCGCCACGCGCGAGAGATTGCGCTGCAGGCACTGTACGCCTGGCAGCTCTCGGGCGGCGACCCGGTCGACGAGGCGCGCTCGCTCGAGGGCTTCGACAAGACCGACGCCAAGTTCGTGGAGGAGCTGCTGCGCGGCGTGCACGAGCGCTGCGCCGCGCTCGAGCAGCTGATCGCGCCGCACATCGACCGCAAGTTCGACAGGCTCTCGCCGATCGAGCGCGCCATCCTCTACATCGGCGCCTACGAGCTCGAGGCGCACCCGAAGACGCCGTTCAAGGTGGTGCTGAACGAGGCGGTCGAGCTCGGCAAGAGCTTCGGCGCGACCGACGGCTACCGCTTCGTCAACGGCGTGCTGGAAAAAATCGCGCTCGCGCTGCGGCCCGAAGAGGTCGCGCGGACCCGAACCAACGCCTGAACGAGTTCGAGATCATCCGTCGCTTCTTTGACCGCCCGGCCAAGCATGCCTTGGTCGGAGTCGGCGACGACTGCGCGCTGCTGCGACCCGACGCCGGCCTCGAGCTGGCCGTAACCACCGACATGCTGGTCGAAGGCCGGCATTTCCTGCCCGGCGCCGACGCCGAAGCGCTCGGTCACAAGGCGCTGGCGGTCAATCTCTCCGACCTCGCCGCGGTCGGCGCGACGCCGCGCTGGGTGACCCTCGCGCTCGCCCTGCCGGCGGCGGACGAGAAATGGCTCGCCGCCTTCGCGCGCGGTTTTTTCGCGCTCGCCGAGCGCTACGAGGTCGATCTCATCGGCGGCGACACCACGCGCGGCCCGCTCCTGACGATCTGCATCACCGCGCTCGGCGAAGTGCCGTCGGGCGTGGCCATGTACCGCGCCAGCGCACGGCCCGGCGACGATATCTGGGTCTCCGGCGAGCTCGGCGGCGCGGCGCTCGCGCTCGCGCACCCCGAGCTTGGAGCCGAATTTCCCCTTCTTGCCCATCGGCTGCACCGGCCCGAGCCGCGCGTCGAGCTGGGCGAGCGCCTGCGCGGGCTCGCGCATGCCGCGATCGACGTCTCCGACGGTCTGGCGGGCGATCTCGGCCACATCCTCGAGCGCTCGCAGGTTGGCGCGGTGGTGGAGTATGCGAAGGTGCCGCGGCCGACGGCCTTCGAGGGCTTTCGCTCGCTCGAGGCCGATTGCGTTCTTTCCGGCGGAGACGACTACGAGCTCGTCTTCACCGCCGCGCAGCAGCAGCGGCGCGAGATCGAGGCGCTCTCCCGCGAATTGAAGATTCCCCTCGCATGGATCGGTGCCATCCAATCGGGGCCGGGCAAGCTGCAGGTGCTGGACGCGGGCGGCAAGCCGATGGCCCATCGCGGCGGCTACGATCATTTCTCGCGGCCGTGAGCGCCTCGCGTCCGCCGCACGCGTTCGCTTTCTCGCATCCGGCGCATTTCATCGCCCTCGGCTTCGGCGCGGGCCTCGCGCCGGTGGCGCCCGGCACCGCCGGCACGCTGCTCGCCTGGGTGCTCGGCTGCGCGCTCGGCGCGGCGCTCTCGCCGGTCGCGCTGCTCGCGCTCGCCGGCGCGCTGTTCCTCGCCGGCGTCTGGGCCTGCGACGTGACCGGCCGCCATCTCGGCGTAGCCGACCACGGCGCCATGGTGTGGGACGAGATCGCCGCGTTCCTGATGGTGCTCGCGGTGGTGCCGCGCGAGCTGGCGTGGCAGGCGGCCGCGTTCGTCGTCTTCCGTCTCTTCGACATCGCCAAGCCGCCGCCGATCCGCGACTTCGAGCGCCGCTACGGCGGCGGCTTCGGCGTCATGTTCGACGACTTGCTCGCCGCCGGCTATACGGTGCTGGTCTTGTCGCTCGCGAAGAGGCTCTTCTTCTGAGAGCCCTGTCGATCCGCGTCGGCCGCAGGCTGAAGCGCGCGCGAGGCACGCTGGTCACGGCCGAGTCCTGCACCGGCGGCTGGGTCGCGCAGGCCGTGACCGCGGTACCGGGCTCGTCCGGCTGGTTCGAGCGCGGCTTCGTCACCTACTCGAACGCCGCCAAGCATGAGGTTTTAGGTGTTTCAAAGAAAATTTTGAAAAAATTCGGAGCGGTAAGCGAAGAGACCGCTCGCGAGATGGCCCGCGGCGCGCTCGCGCACAGCCGCGCCGGCGTCGCCGTGGCCGTCACCGGCGTCGCCGGGCCGTCGGGCGGCACGGCGGCGAAGCCGGTGGGCATGGTGTGCTTCGCCTGGGCGAGAGGACGGCGCGTGGTCGCCGAAACGCGTCGTTTCCGCGGCGGCCGGGAAGCAGTGCGGCGACAGTCGGTGCTTCATGCGCTCGAAGGGGTCCTGCGCATCCTCGCAGGCGCATAATCCGCCCATGAATGCGGTGCGTTCCGCCGCCGTGGCGGGCCTGTTCTATCCGGGCGACCCGAAGGCGCTCGCCGCCGAAGTGGACGAGCTGCTGGGCGGCGTGCCGCGGCTCGCGCCTCAGCTCGGCTTCCCGAAAGCGCTGATCGTCCCGCACGCGGGGTACATCTATTCCGGCGCGGTGGCGGCGCACGCCTACGACGAGCTGGCCGCGGCGCGCGGGGTAGTGCGGCGTGTGGTGCTGCTCGGCCCGGTGCACCGCGTACCGGTGCGCGGCCTCGCCGCGCCGGCCGCCGACTGGTTCGCGACGCCGCTCGGGCGCATTCGCATCGACCGTGCCGCAATCGCCGCGCTGAGCGACCTGCCGCAGGTCGTGTCGAGCGACCGCGCGCACGCGCTCGAGCACTCGCTCGAGGTGCAGTTGCCGTTCCTGCAGAAGCAGCTGGGCGAGTTCGACCTGGTGCCCTTCGCCGTCGGCGACGCCACGGTCGCGGAAGTCGCGGCGGTGATCGAGCGGCTGTGGGGCGGGTCGGAAACGCTGCTCGTCATTTCGACCGAC
Source organism: Burkholderiales bacterium (assembly GCA_036496555.1). Taxonomy (GTDB): domain Bacteria; phylum Pseudomonadota; class Gammaproteobacteria; order Burkholderiales; family SG8-39; genus SCGC-AG-212-J23. The sequence continues at coordinate 7,021 of DASXKY010000122.1, forward strand.
CTTTCCCACTACCACGCCTACGACGCAGCGCGAACCATCGATGCCGCGACCCTCGCGCGCATCGCGGCGCGCGCCACCGACCTCGACCACGAGGAAGCCTGCGGCGCGACGCCGCTGAACGGCTTTCTCGCCGTCGCAGGAAAGCGCGGCATCGACGTGAAGCTGCTCGCCGCGTGCAATTCCGGCGACACCGCGGGCGGCAAGGGCAAGGTGGTCGGCTATTCGGCGTTCGCCGCCCACGAGGGCGGCGCCGTGGCGCCGGATCAGGCCGGCGGCACGCTGCTTTCGATTGCGCGCGGCGCCGTCGAAAGCAGGCTGCTCGGCCGGCCGGAGCCGCGCTTCGATTCGCCTTGGCTCGCGCAGGCCGGCGCGAGCTTCGTCACGCTGACGCGCCAGGGCCGCCTGCGCGGCTGCATCGGTAGCCTGGCGCCGACGCGCCCGCTCGCCATGGACGTCGCGCAGAACGCGCTCGGCGCCGCGTTCCGTGATCCGCGTTTTAAAGCGCTCGAGGCGCAGGAGTGGGCCGAATGCCGCGTCGAGGTGTCGCTGCTGTCGACGCCGAAGCCTATGCGCTTCGCCGACGAGGCGGACCTGCTCGCGCAGATCGTGCCGGGCGAGGACGGGCTGATCCTCGAGCACGAAGGCCGCCGCGGCACGTTCCTGCCGCAGGTGTGGGAAGGCATCCCCGACAAGCAGGCGTTCCTGCGCGAGCTGATCAAGAAAGCGGGCCTGGCGCCCGATACGCGCCTCGGGCGCTGCAAAGTTTCGCGCTACCGGGTCGCCAAGTTCCATGAAAGGTAAGTGGTGGCACAAGCTCGGCGACGGCCGCATCCAATGCGACCTCTGCCCGCGCGACTGCAAGCTGCACGAAGGGCAGCGCGGCCTGTGCTTCGTGCGCAAGATGGAAGGCGGCGAGATGCACCTCACCACCTACGGGCGCTCGTCGGGCTTCTGCGTCGACCCCGTGGAGAAGAAGCCGCTCAACCATTTCTACCCGGGCAGCTCGATCCTCTCGTTCGGCACCGCGGGCTGCAACCTCGCCTGCAAGTTCTGCCAGAACTGGGACATCTCGAAATCGCGCGAGATGGACCGGCTGCAGGACGAGGCGAGCCCGCAGGCGATCGCCGCCGCGGCGCTGAAGCTGGGCTGCAAGTCGGTGGCCTTCACCTATAACGACCCGGTGATCTTCGCCGAGTACGCGATGGACATCGCCGACGCCTGCCACACAGAGGGCGTGCAGACGGTGGCGGTGACCGCTGGCTACATGCACGACGCGCCGCGGCGCGAGTTCTACGCCAAGATGGATGCGGCCAACGTCGACCTGAAGGCGTTCACCGACGACTTCTATTACAAGATATGCGGCGGACGGCTGCAGCCGGTGCTCGACACGCTCGCGTACCTCGTGAAGGAGACGCAGGTGTGGACCGAGATCACCACGCTGCTGATCCCGGGCAAGAACGACTCGGACGAGGAGCTGCGCGCCGAGTGCAAGTGGATCAAGGCGAATCTGGGTCCCGACGTGCCGCTGCATTTCACGGCATTCCATCCCGACTGGAAGATGACCGATCTGCCGCGCACGCCGGCCGAGACGCTGACGCGCGCGCGAGAAATCGCGCAGCTAGCCGGCCTCAACTACGTCTATACCGGCAACGTCCACGATCAGGCGGGCGGTTCGACCTACTGCCCCGAATGCGAGAAAGCGGTGATCGCGCGCGATTGGTACGACATCCGCGGCTATTCGCTGGACGAGGCAGGCGCCTGCCAGGCCTGCGGCACGCGCATTCCCGGGCGCTTCCAGAAGTTCGGCAAGGCCTTCGGACCGCGCCGCATCCCGGTTCGGCTCGAGCAGCTCACCACATAGAAGCGAGAGCGGCTAGTCCTTCATCAGCAGGTGCATGAGGCTCGACGTGTCCCAGCGCCGGCCGCCGCGCGCTTGAATGTGGGAGTAGAACTGGTCGACGAGCGCGGTTACCGGTAGGCGGGCGCCGGTCTTCTTCGCCTCCTCGATGCACATGCCGAGGTCCTTGCGCATCCAGTCGACGGCGAAGCCGAAGCCGTCGAACTTGACCTCGTTCATCTGCTTCCAGCGGTTCTCCATCTGCCAGGACTGCGCCGCGCCCTTGGAGACGACGGAGATCACCTTCTCCACGTCGAGGCCGGATTTCTTGGCGAAGGCGAGGCCCTCGGACAGGCCCTGCACCAGGCCGGCGATGCAGATCTGGTTGACCATCTTGGTGAGCTGGCCGGCGCCGGGCGCGCCGATGAGCGCGGCCATCTTGGCGTAGACGTCGATGACCGGTTTCGCCTTGGCGAAGATCGCCTCCTCGCCGCCGCACATGATGCCGAGCTGGCCGTTGACCGCGCCGGCCTGGCCTCCGGAAACGGGGGCGTCGACGAAACCGACGGACTGGGATTTTGATTTCTCAAAAAGCTCTCGGGCCAGAACCGCCGAGGCGGTGGTGTGGTCGACCAGGATGGAGCCCTTCTTCATCCCGGCGAGCGCGCCGTTGTCGCCATAAACGACCGAGCGCACGTCGTCGTCGTTGCCGACGCACATCATGACGAAATCGCAGTCTTTCGCCGCCTCGCGCGGCGTGGCGGCGCTGCGGCCGCCGTATTCCTTGACCCACTGCTGCGCCTTGGCGGCGCTGCGGTTGTAGACGGTGACGTCGTGGCCGCCCTTCTTCAGCAGGTGGCCGGCCATCGGGTAGCCCATGACGCCGAGGCCGAGGAACGCTACTTTCGCCATCTTCTTGTCTCCTAAAGAATTTCCTGGAAGTTGACAGGTCGCGGTCAACGACCTACGATACCTGGACGTTTATACAGTACCCGGTGTTGGCCCAGCCCGAGCTGCCGTAGATGCCAACCTAAAAAAGAGGTGCAGCAAATGGATGACAGCAAGTCCAAGGCGCTAGCCGCGGCGCTCTCGCAGATCGAGAAGCAGTACGGCAAGGGCTCCATCATGAAGATGGACGACGCGGCGATCAAGGACATCGAGGTGGTCTCCACCGGCTCGCTCGGCCTGGACCTGGGGCTCGGCGTCGGCGGCCTGCCGCGCGGCAGGGTGGTCGAGATCTACGGCCCCGAGTCCTCGGGCAAGACCACGCTCACCCTGCAGGTCATCGCCGAGATGCAGAAGATCGGCGGCACCGCCGCCTTCATCGACGCGGAGAACGCCCTCGACATCGCCTATGCGGGCAAGCTCGGCGTCAAGACCGCCGACCTGCTGATCTCGCAGCCCGACACCGGCGAGCAGGCGCTCGAGATCGCCGACATGCTGGTGCGCTCGGGCGCAGTCGACGTCATCGTCATCGACTCGGTAGCGGCGCTCACGCCCAAGGCCGAGATCGAAGGCGAGATGGGCGAGCCGCAAATGGGCCTGCAGGCGCGCCTGATGAGCCAGGCGCTGCGCAAGCTCACCGCCAACATCAAGCGCACCAACACGCTGGTGATCTTCATCAACCAGATCCGCATGAAGATCGGCGTCATGTTCGGCAACCCCGAGACCACCACCGGCGGCAACGCGCTCAAGTTCTACGCCTCGGTGCGCATCGACATCCGGCGCATTGGCTCGATCAAGAAGGGCGACGAGGTGATCGGCTCCGAGACCCGCGTCAAGATCGTCAAGAACAAGGTGGCGCCGCCGTTCCGGCAGGCCGAGTTCGACATCCTGTACGGCGAGGGCATTTCGCGCGAAGGCGAGGTGCTCGAGATCGGCGTGCTGCAGGGCGTGCTGGAGAAGTCGGGCGCCTGGTACATCTACAACGGCGACCGCCTCGGCCAGGGCAAGGACAACTCGCGCGATTTCCTCAAGGAGAACGAAGCCCTGGCGAAGGAAATCGAAGCCAAGATCCGCGAGAAGGCCGGCGCGAAGGCGGCGACGTCTGCCACCGCGGCGGCCGAGGAAGAGCCGGAAGACAAGAAGGTCGAGCGCCTTCCCACCCGGAAGCGCAGTAACGAGGGTTGAGCGAAAAGCCCGACACGCCCGCGGAGCTCAAAGCGCGGGCGCTGCGATACCTCGTGCGGCGCGAGCATTCCCGCGCCGAGCTGGAGCGCAAGCTGGCGCCGCACGCGGGATCGCCCGAAGCACTGAACGCCGTTGTTGATCTCCTGCTGTCCAAGAAGCAGCTTTCGGACGAGCGCTTTGCAGAAGAACGCGCTCGTTCCCTTTCTCGCAAATACGGCGCAGCGAAGATCCGGCAGGATCTGAAGGAGCGTGGGGTGGCGGAGGAAATCGTCGAGCGCGTTTCCGCCGACGGCGACCTCGAGCGAGCGAGAGTCATTCTTTCCCGCAAGTACCGCCAGCCCGCCACGGCGCGGGACGAGCTCGCCAAGCGCGCGCGCTTCCTGCAGAGCCGCGGGTTTTCCTACGAAGTCATCCGCAGCGTTCTCAAGGTCGAGTAGTTTTATCTTCGAGTATTTTTCTTTCACCTCGGTCATCCGGCAGTCATCCCCGGCCCCAAAGGAAGCGTTCTTCCAGCACGCGATAAGCGTGGGGAGGAGGTGAATGGAATGGATCAGGCACAAGCACTGGTGTTAGTCCGCGCGCTGGCCAACGGCGTCGATCCGGAAACGGGGGAAGTATTCCCATCGGAGAGCGCCTACCAGCGCCCGCAGATCGTGCGGGCGCTGTACGAGGCCGCCGCCGCGCTCGAGCGCATCGAGCGCTTCGAGCGGCGCCGCGCCCAGATGCCGGCGAAAACCGGCGAGCCCTGGAGCGAGGAGGAGGACCGCAAGCTGCTCGCCGCGTTCGACGCCGGACGGGCGCTGCAGGAACTCGCCGCCGCGCACGAGCGCACGATGGGAGCGGTGCGAGCGAGACTGTTGAAGTACGGACGAATCAACGCCTAGAGAGCGCTTCCGGGGCGTCCGCGGCGCCCCGGCTTTTTTCAGGCGGTAGAATCGGCCGTATGAAGTCGAACCAGATCCGCTCCAGCTTCCTCGAGTACTTCCGCTCGAAGGGCCACACCGTCGTGGCGTCTAGCCCGCTGGTGCCGCAGAACGACCCGACGCTGCTGTTCGTCAACTCCGGCATGGTGCAGTTCAAGGACGTGTTCCTCGGCAAGGACAAGCGCCCCTACACGCGCGCGACGACCTCGCAGCGCTCGGTGCGTGCGGGCGGCAAGCACAACGACCTCGAGAACGTCGGCTATACGGCGCGGCACCACACCTTCTTCGAGATGCTCGGCAACTTCTCGTTCGGCGACTATTTCAAGAAGGACGCGATCCAGTTCGCCTGGGAGCTGCTGACCAAGGTCTACAAGCTGGCGCCGGAGAAGCT
>DASXKY010000123.1:0-12720 GCA_036496555.1 Burkholderiales bacterium
TCTATTACAACGACGCCGGTGCGCAGATCGACAAGCTGACCTGGTCGGTGCAGGCGCGCGCGAAGGGCCTCCGGCCCGGCCAGCCAGGCTGGCCCGAGGAAGGCTATGCCGGCGAGTACATCGAAGACATCGCCAAAGAAACAAGAGATGTAGACGATCTCGACGGGATTCGCCGCCACGCGGTGGCTTACCTGAGGAAGGAGCAGGACGCCGACCTGCGGGCATTCGGCGTCAAGTTCGACGTCTACTACCTCGAGTCGAGCCTCTATGCCGACGGCCGGGTCGAGAAGACGGTGAAGGCGCTCGTCGCGAGCGGCAAGACTTACGAGAAAGACGGCGCGCTCTGGCTTCGCACCACCGACTACGGCGACGACAAGGACCGCGTGGTACGCAAGTCCGACGGCGGCTACACGTATTTCGTCCCCGACGTCGCCTACCACGTTACGAAATGGGAGCGCGGCTTCCGCAAAGTGATCAACGTACAGGGCACCGACCACCACAGCACAGTGACGCGTGTGCGCGCGGGGCTGCAGGCCCTCGGCCTGAACATCCCGAAGAACTATCCCGACTACGTCCTGCACAGCCTGGTGAAGGTGATGCGAGGCGGCGAGGAGGTGAAGATCTCCAAGCGCGCCGGTTCCTACGTCACGCTGCGCGACCTGATCGATTGGGTCGGGCGCGACGCGGTGCGGTTCTTCCTCGTTTCACGCAAGGCCGATTCGGAGTTCGTATTCGACGTCGACCTGGCGCGGGAGAAGAGCCTCGAAAACCCGGTCTACTACGTGCAATACGCTCACGCGCGGGTATGCAGCGTCTTTGCCCAGGGGTTTACTCCTGCGGACGCCTACCAGCTCGACTGGTTGACGAGCGACAAGGAACTTCAGCTCGCGAGAAGGCTCGAAGAGTATCCCGACATGCTCGCCGCAGCCGCCCAAGAGCTCGCGCCGCATTCCGTCGCCTTCTATCTGCGCGAGCTCGCGGCCGATTTCCACAGCTACTATAATGCCGAGCGCATCCTCGTCGAGGATGAGGCGCTGCGCGCGGCGCGGCTCGCCCTGTGCGCTGCAGTTCGCCAAACGCTCGCCAACGGGCTCGCGCTGTTGGGCGTGAGCGCCCCGGAGAAGATGTGATGGCCAGGCCCCGGTACATGACCGCTACGCGCAAGAGCTCGGGTGGCAGCTTCCTGCTCGGCATCTTCGTCGGCGTGCTGATCGGCCTCGCGGTGTCGCTGGCGGTGGCGTTCTACCTGAACCGCACGCCGGTGCCGTTCACGATCGCGAAGCCGAAGGACGAGAAGGCCGCGCCGCCCGCCAAGGCGCCACTCGCCGGCATGCCTTCGGGCGCGGCGCCGGCCACCGCCTCGGCCTCGACCGGCGCCGAGAAGCCGAAGTTCGACTTCTACAAGATCCTGCCGGGCACCGAGGAGACGGTGTCGGAGAAGGAGCTGCGCGAGCGGCTGAAGGCGGCGAAGAGCCAGAGCGCGAGTCAACAGGAAGCCTCGAAGGACGTTTATTTCATCCAGGCGGGCTCGTTCCAGAACCCGGCCGACGCCGACAACCAGAAGGCGCGGCTCGCCATCCTCGGCTTCGAGTCGAGCGTGGAGCCGGCGAACCTGCCCGACAAGGGAACCTGGTACCGCGTGCGGCTCGGGCCGTACAAGAAGGTGGAAGACATCAACAAGGTCCGCCAGCAACTCGCGCAGAACGGAATCGACGCGAGCCTGGTCAAAGTGAAGGAGCAGTAACTGTCCATGAAAAGATTCGCCGCGTTCTTTTTTGCCGTGCTCCTGCTGGCGCCGCTGCTCGCGCTCGCCCAGGGCAAGCCCGAGTACACCGAGCTCAAGCCGCCGCTGCCGGTGGACAGCGACGGGCGCATCCAGGTGCTCGAGTTCTTCTGGTACGGCTGCATCCACTGCTACAACCTCGAGCCGACCGTCGAGAAGTGGGAGAAGGCGCTGCCGAAGGACGTCGAGTTTCGCCGCGTGCCGGCGATCTTCAACGACCGCTGGGCGCTCGACGCGCAGATCTTCTACTCCTTCGAAGCGCTCAGCCTGCTCGACAAGCTGCACCGGCCGTTCTTCGACGCCATCCACCGCGACCACCTGCGCACCGACAACCCGCAAGCCCTCGCCGAGTGGCTGCAGAAGCAGGGCGTCGATCCGAAGAAGTTCAACGACGTGATGAAGTCGTTCGGCGTGCAGAGCAGGACGCGGCGCGCCGCGCAGCTCACCGCCGCCTACAAGATCGACGGTACGCCAGAGCTCGCGGTGCAAGGCCGCTACACGGTCAGCGCCGAGCAGGGCCACACGCAGCAGGGCATGTTCGACGCGGTGAACTACCTCGTCGGCCAGCTGCGCCAGAGCGGCAAGAAATAGCGCTGCGGCGTAGACTCGCCGCCATGGGGAGAGCGGCGGCGAAATTCCTGTCGGCGCTGTTGCTCGGCGTCGCCTGCCTGGCAGCGCGTGCCGACGTCTTGCCGAAAGACTTTCAGGTGCTCGATCCGCCGCGGCCGGTATCGACCGGCGCGCGCATCGAGGTCATCGAATTCTTCTACTACGGCTGCCCGGTATGCTATGAGGCGCAGCCGTACGTCGCGCGCTGGAAGCTGAAGGCCGGGCCAGGCGTCGTCCACCTGCGCGTCCCGGCGGCTTTCACCGAGAGCTCCGAGTCGTTCGCCCGCACTTTCTTCACGCTCGAGGCGATGGGGTTGCTCGAGCGGCTGCATTGGCCGCTCTACGAGAACCACCATTTCGACGGCAAGGAACTCAACGTGGAAAAGAACGTGACCGCGTGGGTGGCGGCGAACGGCGTCGACGCCGCACGCTTCACTGAGGTGTGGCACTCGGCGGGCGTCTCGGCGCAGGTCGAGTCGGCGAAGAAAGCGCTGGACACCTACGGTGTCAAGGGTGTGCCGACTTTCGTCGTCGACGGCCGCTACCTCACCTCGGCGCGGATCGCAGGAAGCGTGCCGCACATGATGGAGACGGTGGACAACCTGGTCGCCCGCGCCGCCGCGGAAAGGAAGAAGTAGTGCGGGTCGTCATTACCGGTGCCTCCTCGGGAATCGGCGAAGCGCTCGCTCGCTACTATGCGGCGCCCCAGAGCGTGCTCGGGCTGATCTCACGGCGCGCGCCGGGCAGCCAGGGCCTCGGCGGGACTGTCGTTCCCTACGCCGCCGACGTAACCGACGTCACCGCCCTCGAGCACGCCGCGAGCGATTTCGTCGGGCGCTTCGGCGCGCCCGATCTCGTCATCGCCAATGCAGGCATCGGCCTGGGCACCAGCAGCGAGGACCTGCGCGACATAGAGACGCTGCGCCGGACGCTCGAGGTGAACGCAGTAGGGCTCGCCGCCACGCTGGCCGCCTTCGCGCCGTCGATGCGTGAGGCGGGCCGCGGCACGCTTGCGGGCATCTGCAGCGTTGCCGGCTTCCGCGGGCTCGCCGGCAACGGCGCCTACAGCAGCTCGAAATCCGCCGCCATCACGTGGCTGGAGAGCCTGCGCACCGAGATGCACGGCAGCGGCGTCTCGGTGGTGTGCATCTGCCCCGGCTACATCGACACGCCGCTCACGCGCGTCAACCGCTTCCACATGCCATTCCTCATCTCGGCCGACGACGGCGCGCGGCGCATCGCACGTGCGATCGCGCGCAAGCCGCGGCTCGCGGTGATCCCGTGGCAGATGGCGCTGGTGGCGCGTGTGCTGCGGATTCTGCCGGGCTGGCTCTACGACCGCCTCGCGGCGAAGGCGCCGCGCAAGCCCCGCGCGGTCAAGCCTTAGACGAAAGGCGCAGGGTCGCGTAGCCGCCCGGCGCGTCTTCGAGCGGCTTCTGCGGCGCCCGCGCCGGTACCTTCGGCTCGCCGGCGTTGTGCTGTTCGATCCACGCCTGCCAGTCCTCCCACCACGAGCCAGGCTTCTGCGTCGCGGTCTCGAGCCACTTCTCCGGCGTCTCGGGCATCGCCTGGTTGGTCCAGTAGTGGTACTTCTTCGCCGCCGGCGGATTGACGATGCCGGCGATGTGGCCCGAGCCGCCCAGCACGAAGCGCACCTTGCCACCGAGATACTTCGCCCCTCGATAGGTGGTCTTCCAGGGCGCGATGTGGTCTTCGACGGTGGAGATGAAGTACGCAGGAATCTTCACCTTCGAGAGGTCGATCGGCACCCCCGCGAGCGTGATGCCGCCGGGCTGGCCCATCAGGTTGCGGATGTACATGTTGCGCAGGTAGAAGCTGTGCATGCGCGCCGGCATGCGCGTCGAGTCGGCGTTCCAGTAGAGCAGGTCGAAGGGGAACGGCTCCTTGCCGAGGAGATAGTTGTTGACGACGAAGCTCCACACCAGGTCGTTCGCGCGCAGCAGGTTGAAGGTGCCGGCCATCTCGGAGCCCTCGAGGTAGCCGCGCTCATTCATCTTGCGCTCGAGGTTGGCGACCTGCGCCTCGTCGATGAATACGCCGAGCTCCCCCGGCTGGGAGAAATCCAGCAAGCTGACGAAGAAAGTCGCGCAACCGATGGCGTCTCTTTTCCTGTTTTCCAGGTAACTCAGGAAAGCGCCGAGCAAGGTGCCGCCCAGGCAATATCCGATGAAGTTGACCTTCTTCTCGCCGGTCGCCTGCTCGATGTAGTCGAGCGCGGCGAGCGGGCCCTCGAGCATGTAGTCGTCGAAGCCTTTTTGCGCGAGCTGCGCGTCCGGATTCACCCACGACAGCACGTACACGGTGTGCCCTTGCTGGAGCGCCCAGCGGATGAAGGAGTTCTTCTCGCGCAGGTCGAGGATGTAGTACTTGTTGATCCAGGGCGGGATGATCACCAGCGGCCGCTTGTACACCTCCTTCGTGAGCGGCTGGTACTGGATGAGCTGCATCAGGGCCGTCTGGAACACCACCTTGCCGGGCGTAGTGGCGACGTTCTTGCCGAGCTGGAAGGCCTTCTCGTCGGTCATCGAGACGCGCAGCTGCCCGCCGCCCTTCTCCAGGTCGGCGAGCAGGTTGTTCAGGCCCTTCACCAGATTCTGCCCGCCGCTCGCCATGGTCTCGCGCAGCACCTGCGGGTTGGTCAGCGCGAAGTTGGTCGGCGCGAGCGCGTCGACGTACTGGCGCGTGAAGAAGGCGACCTTCTTCTCCGAGTCGGGCGGCAGGCCTTCGACGCCCGCCACCGCCTCGCGGATATGCCGCCCGGCGATGAGGTAGGACTGCTTGATGTAATCGAAGACGAAGTTCTTCGACCAGTCGTCGTCCTTGAAGCGCGCATCGCCCTTCGCCGGCTCGGCGATCGCCGGTGCTTCCATGCCGGCGAGCTTCATCCAGCCGGCGTGCCACAGGCGCATCGAATCGATCCACCAGTTCATCGAGGCAGCCGCCATTACGCTGGGGTCGACCGCGACCCGCGAATAGAGGTCCATGAAGGCCTTGGCGATGCCGAGCTCATCGCGCACCGCCGAAGACAGGCTCTCGGCCTGCTTCTGCGCGAAGTCGCCGAGCAGGCGCGAGGAGCGCTCGGCGACCGCCTGGAGGATCTTGGCTTGTTCTTCCTGATCAGGAGACTGCATAGCGCATGATGCCATCCTCGCCGCGGCCGCGGGTCGCGCGGCCGGCGTAGTAGAGGTAATGCAGGTGGGCTATCGCCTCGCCCATCGCGAAGAAAGTCTGGTGCATATCGAGCTTTCGCCTCGGGAACAGCACGCCGAGCAGCTCGCCCGCGCTCTGCGGCCGCCCGCGCAGCACCTGCTCGAGCTGCTCGAACTTGCCGCGATGGTGGCGCTCCAGCTCGTCGACGCGCGTGTGCGCGCCGCGGAACGGCCGGCCGTGCGAAGGCAAGACCAGCACGTCGGCCGGAAGTTCCCGGTAGCGCGTAATCGAGTCGAGGAACAGGCGCAGCGGATCGCCGTCGGGGTCGATCGACCAGACGCTCACGTTGGTGGAGATGGTCGAGAGCAGCATGTCGCCGGCAATCACGGTATTCAGGACCTCGCAATACAGCGACAGATGCTCCGGCGCGTGGCCGTGGCCGATCATCGCGAGCCAATCGTGTCCGCCGATGCGCACGCGGTCGCCGTCGATGATCCTGCGGTAGGAGTGCGGGAACTCGGGCACCAGCTCGGCGTAGCGGTTGTTGCCGCGTAGCGCGGCCATGCCGCGCAGGCGCTCGGCGTCGAGGCCGTTGTCGCGGAACACCGCCAGCACCGCGTCGGCGGTGTAGCCCGCGCTCGAGGAGCGCACCGCGTGCGCGGTGAGGTATTCGCCCTGCGTGGTCCACATCGGCGCGCCGTCGCGGCGGCACAGCCAGTCGGCGTTCCCCGCATGGTCGGGATGGTAGTGCGTGAGGACCACTCGCTCGGTTTTCTTCCCGCCGAGAATCTTTTCCCAGAGCGCGCGCGTCTCGCCGTTGCCGATGCCGGTGTCCACGACCGTCAGGCCGTGACGCTCCTCGAGCAGCCAAAGATTGATGTGGTCGAGTTGGAACGGCAGCGGCATCGACAGCCAGCGCACGCCCGGTGCGACTTCGAGCGTCGCGCCTGGCGCGGGCACGTCGGCGAAGGGATAGTCGAGCGAGGACATTCAGCTAGAATCGTTGAAGCTACCATGGAAACGCAGCGGGCCGCGGAACGTGTCGAGTTCTCCATCAGCGAGCTCGCGCGCGAGTTCGCCATCACGCCGCGCGCGATCCGCTTCTACGAGGCCGAGGGCCTGCTCGCGCCGCGCCGCGAAGGCCAGCGGCGCATCTACACGCCGCGCGACCGCACCCGCCTCAAGCTCACGCTGCGCGGCAAGCGCCTCGGCCTGACGCTGTCCGAGATCCGCGAGCTGATCGACATGTACGAGCCCGGCCGCGACGCGCGGTCGCAGCTCGCGCGCTTCCTCGCCGTGCTCGAATCGCACAAGGCGAGCCTGCTGCAGCAGCGCGCAGACATCGAGGCCCAGCTCGCCGAGATCCAGACCTTCGAGAAGAAGGTGAAGCGGCAGCTCCGGTGAGGTTGACGTTTACGTAAACGTCAACTACCCTAGCCGGTTCCATGAACGCCCCCGCCGATCCTCACTTTGCCGCCCGGGTGCGGGAGAGTTTCGGGCGCCAGAAGGCGATGACCCTGATCGGCGCCTCGCTCGCCACGGTCGCGCCCGGCTACGTGGAGATCGAGCTGCCTTTCCGCGACGACCTGACCCAGCAGAAGGGCTACGTGCACGGCGGCATCCTCGGCATGATCGCCGACAGCGCCTGCGGCTACTCCGCGTTCTCGCTCATGCCGCCCGACTGCTCCCTTGTCACGGTCGAATACAAGATCAACATCCTCACGCCGGCGCTGGGCTCGCTGGTGGCGAAGGGCCAGGTGGTGAAACCGGGCCGCACGCTCACCGTGGCCCGCGCCGAGGTGTACTCTGACGACGGCAAGCACGTCGCGGCGATGCAGCAGACGCTGATGATGCTCGCCGGGATCCCTGACAGATGAATTCCCTCCGCTTCGAGCACGGCGAGACTATCGACCTGCTGCGCGACTCCGTCAGGAGTTTCTCGCGGAAAGAAATACTCCCGAGAGCGGCGGAGATCGATCGCACCAACCAGTTCCCGGCCGACCTGTGGCGCAAGATGGGCTCGCTCGGCCTGCTCGGCATCACCGTGGAAGAGGAGTACGGCGGCACGGCGATGGGCTACCTCGCGCACATCGTCGCGATGGAGGAGATCTCGCGCGCCTCGGCCTCGATCGGCCTTTCCTACGGCGCGCATTCGAACCTCTGCGTCAACCAGATCCGCCGCAACGGCTCGCCGGCGCAGAAGATGAAGTACCTGCCGAAGCTGGTGAGCGGCGAGCACGTCGGCGCGCTCGCCATGTCCGAGCCCGGCGCCGGCTCCGATGTGGTCGGAATGAAATTGAAAGCCGAACGGCGCGGCGATCGCTACCTCCTCAACGGCAACAAGATGTGGATCACGAATGGCCCGGACGCGGACGTGCTGGTGATCTACGGCAAAGGTGAAGGTATTACCGCCTTCCTGGTCGAGAAAGGCATGAAGGGATTTTCCACCGCGCAGAAGCTCGACAAGCTCGGCATGCGCGGCTCGAATACGTGCGAGCTCGTGTTCCGTGACTGCGAAGTTCCGGCCGACAACGTTCTCGGCGACGAAGGCAAGGGCGTAAAGGTGCTGATGTCGGGCCTCGACTACGAACGCGCGGTGCTCGCCGGCGGCCCGCTCGGCATCATGGCCGCCTGCCTCGACGTGGTGATGCCCTACGTACACGAGCGCAAGCAGTTCGGCCAGCCGATCGGCGAGTTCCAGCTGATGCAGGGCAAGCTCGCCGACATGTACACCACCTTTTCCGCTTGCCGCGCCTACGTCTACGCGGTCGGCCAGATGCTCGACCGCAGCGACTCATCTGACCAAAGCGCCCGCAAGGACGCCGCCGGCGCGATCCTCTACGCCGCCGAAAAGGCGACGTGGATGGCCGGCGAGGCGATCCAGGCGCTCGGCGGCATGGGCTACATCAACGAGACGCCGACCGGCCGGCTCTGGCGCGACGCCAAGCTCTACGAGATCGGCGCCGGCACCTCCGAGATCCGCCGCTGGCTGATCGGCCGCGAGCTTTTTGGGGAGACCGCGTGAGCCTGAAAGCGCTACTCGATAAGAACCGCGCCTGGTCGAAGGAGATGCTCGCCCAGGACCGGCAGTACTTCAGCCGTCTCGCGCAGCAGCAGTCGCCGCAATATCTCTGGATCGGCTGCTCCGACTCGCGCGTGCCGGCGAACCAGATCACCGGCCTCGAGCCGGGCGAAGTGTTCGTCCATCGCAATATCGCCAATGTCGTGGTGCACACCGACCTCAACTGCCTGTCGGTGATCCAGTTCGCCGTCGACATCCTCAAGGTGCGCCACGTCATCCTCTGCGGGCACTACGGCTGCAGCGGCGTGCGCGCGGCGATGACCAAGCACCGCATCGGCCTGTCGGACAACTGGCTGCGCCATGTGCAGGACGTCGCCGCGAAGCACGACGCCGAGCTGCGCTCGGTCGCCGACGAGGACCTGCGCCACCGCAAGCTGTGCGAGATGAATGTGCGCGACCAGGTGCAGAACATCGTGGAGTGCACCGCCGTGCAGGAGGCCTGGGAGCGCGGCCAGCCGCTCGAAGTGCACGGCTGGATCTACGACCTCACGGACGGCCTGCTGCACGACCTGAAGGTGTCGCGCAGCGCCCAATAGGAGAGATTCGATGCAGAACGACCCGATCGTCATCGTCGCGGCGGCCCGCACGCCGATGGGCGCCTTCCAGGGCGAGCTGAAGTCCTTCGCCGCGCCCGAACTCGGTGCCGCGGCGATCCGTGCGGCGGTCGAGCGCGCGCGGATCAACCCGGACGAGGTGCAGGAAGCCATCATGGGCTGCGTGCTGGCCGCCGGCCAGGGCCAGGCGCCCGCGCGCCAGGCTGCGCTCGGCGCCGGTCTGCCGCTCGCCGTCGGCTGCACTACCGTGAACAAGATGTGCGGCTCCGGCATGAAAGCCGCGATGCTCGCCCACGACGCTCTCCTCTCGGGTTCTTCCGAGATCATCGTTGCCGGTGGAATGGAATCGATGAGCAACGCCCCTTACCTGCTGCCGAAGGCGCGCGCCGGCTTGCGCATGGGCCATGGCCAGGTAATCGACCACATGTTCTGCGACGGCCTCGAGGACGCCTACGAGAAAGGCCGGCTGATGGGAACCTTCGCGGAGGATTGCGCGAGGAAATATTCGTTTTCCCGCGCGGCGCAGGATGAATTCGCCGTTCAATCCTTGATCAGGGCAAGGAAAGCAAACGAGGACGGCTCGTTCGCATGGGAAGTCACGCCGATTGCAATCAAGGCCGGCAAGGACGAAAAGTTCATCGAGCTCGACGAGCAGCCCTTCAAAGCAAATCTGGAGAAGATTCCCACCCTCAAACCGGCATTCGCGAGGGAGGGTACCGTTACTGCAGCAAACTCCAGCTCGATTTCCGACGGCGCTGCGGCATTGGTGATGATGCGCCGCTCGACAGCCGAGAAACGCGGCCTTGCGCCCCTCGCTGTCGTCGCCGGGCACTCGACGCACGCGCAGGAACCCGGCTGGTTCACGACGGCTCCCGTAGCGGCGATTAAAAAATTGCTTGAAAGAACAAATTGGCAAGCGGGCCAGATCGACCTCTACGAAATCAACGAGGCCTTCGCGGTGGTGACGATGGCGGCGATGAAGGAGCACGCCCTGCCGCACGAGAAGGTCAACGTGCACGGCGGCGCCTGCGCGCTCGGCCACCCGATCGGCGCCTCCGGCGCGCGCATCCTGGTGACGCTGCTCGGTGCGCTGCGCAAGCGCGGCCTCAAGCGCGGCGTGGCGAGTCTGTGTATTGGCGGTGGCGAGGCGACCGCCATGGCGGTGGAACTGGTTTGAAAAAAATCGAGACCCAGCTTCAGAAAGTCCTGAACCGCTCACGCTTCGTGCGGCACTACGGATTCCGCATTGCGAAGGTGGGCCGCGACTCCTGCACGCTCGAGCTGCCGCACAAGCCGCTGCTCGAGCGGCCGGGCGGCATCGTCAACGGCCCGGCGCTGATGGCGGCGGCGGATTGCGCGATGTGGATGGCCATCAAGGCCAAGCTCGGCGTGGAGTACGACGCGCTGACCTCGGAGCTGAACACCGCCTTCCTCGCGCCGGCGATGGGCGAGCACGTGTACTGCACGGCGCGCATCCTCAAGCTCGGCCGGCGCCGCATCTACGGCACGGCGGAATGCCACGCGAAAAGCGGCAAGCTGTTCAGCCACCACACCGTGACCTACGTCCGTCCGGAATAGATGGAACACGAGGAAATCCGGCAGGCAGTCCGCCGCTACGCGTCGGAGCAGATCGCGCCTCATGCGGCGGCCTGGGACCGCGACAAGACGTTCCCCAAGGAAGCGCTCAAGGGCCTGGCGCAGATGGGTTTGATGGGCGTCGCGGTGCCCGAGCAGTGGGGCGGGGCGGGCCTTGACTACACCGCCATGGCGATCGCCTGCGAGGAGATCGCCGCCGGCGACTGCGCGACCGCCACCATCGTAGCCGTCAACAACCTCGTGTGCGGGATCGTCGCCGGCTACGGCAATGACGCTCAAAAAAATCTTTTTTTGAAAAGGCTTTCCCGGGGAGAAATCCTCGGGGCATTTGCGCTGACGGAGCCTGCCGTCGGCTCCGATGCGTCGGCCATCACCACGCGCGCGGAGCGGAAGGGCAACCAATACGCGCTGAACGGCGTCAAGCAGTTCATCACTTCGGGCAAGAACGCCGACGTCGCGGTGGTGTTTGCGGTTACCGACAAGGCGGCCGGCAAGAAAGGCATCAGTGCCTTCCTCGTGCCGACCGCGACGCCTGGCTACAAGGTCGCGCGCATCGAGGAGAAGACGGGGCAGCGCGCCTCCGACACCGCGCAGATCGTCCTGGAGAACTGCAAGGCGGAGCATCTTCTCGGCCAAGAAGGCCAGGGCTACCGCATCGCGCTCGCCAACCTCGAGTCGGGACGCATCAACGTCGCCGCGCAGGCGGTGGGCGTGGCGCGCACGGCGCTCGAGGCGGCCCTCTCCTACGCTCGCGAGCGCAAGAGCATGGGCAAGACCCTGATCGAGCACCAGGCGATCAATTTCCGCCTCGCCGACATGGCGACCGGCGTCGAGGCCGGGCGCCAGATGTACCTGCATGCGGCGCGGCTGCGCGATGCGGGCGCGCCCTGCATCAAGGAAGCGTCGATGGCGAAGCTGTTCGCCTCCGAGATGGCGGAGAAAGTCTGCTCCGACGCGATCCAGATCCACGGCGGCTACGGCTACGTCACCGATTTCCCGGTCGAGCGCCTCTGGCGCGACGTGCGCGTGACGCAGATCTACGAGGGTGCGAGCGACATCCAGCGCATGGTGATCGGCCGCACGCTGGAGGAAGGATGATCAAGTCGAAGATCAATCCCCGGTCTGCGGAATTCAAGGCTAACGCCGACCGTATGCGGGCTTTGGTTTCCGATCTGCGAAGCAAGATCGAGGCTGTGTCGCAAGGCGGCGATGCCGCCGCCAGGGAAAAGCATGTGTCGCGAGGCAAGATGCTGCCGCGCGAGCGCGTCAACAACCTGCTCGATCCGGGCTCGCCGTTCCTCGAGGTCGGCCAGCTCGCCGCCTGGGGCATGTACGGCGGCGACGTGCATTCGGCCTCGATGATCTGCGGCATCGGCCGCGTCTCCGGCCGCGAGTGCGTGATCGTGGCGAACGACGCCACCATCAAGGGCGGCACCTACTATCCGCTGACGGTGAAGAAGCACCTGCGCGCGCAGGAGATCGCCGCGCAGAACCGGCTGCCGTGCATCTATCTGGTCGACTCCGGCGGCGGCTTCCTGCCCGAGCAGGACAACGTGTTCCCCGACCGCGAGCACTTCGGCCGCATCTTCTTCAACATCGCCAACATGTCCGCGGCCGGCATCCCGCAGATCGCCTGCGTAATGGGCTCCTGCACCGCCGGCGGCGCCTACGTGCCGGCAATGTCCGACGAGTCGATCATCGTCAAGGGCCAGGGCACCATCTTCCTCGGCGGCCCGCCGCTGGTGAAGGCGGCGATCGGCGAGGTGGTCACGCCCGAGGAGCTCGGCGGCGCCGAGGTGCACACGCGGGTGTCCGGGGTGGCCGACCACTATGCGCTGAGCGACGCGCACGCGTTGTCTTTGGTCCGCAAGATCGTTTCGAATCTGAACTTCACGAAAAAAATCTCGCTGAAAATCGAAGAACCG
>DASXKY010000124.1:0-9824 GCA_036496555.1 Burkholderiales bacterium
TTTCAACGCCTGCTTGAACTGGCCCGCGAAGTCGCGCGCCTCCCATTTGCCCTCGCCGGTCCAGCCGATCTGGCCGGCGATGAAGACCAGCCGGCCGCTCGCCGCGATGCCGTTGGAGAAGCCCCTGGCGCGGGCCCAGCCGGGCGGTTGCAGTATCTGCATGTCTTCAGTTTCCTTGTGGGTGCCTGAGCTTGAAGCGTTGGACCTTGCCGGTCTCGGTGCGCGGCAGCGCGTCGACGAACTCGATGGCGCGCGGGTATTTGTACGGTGCGATGGCGTTCTTTACGTGCTCCTGCAGCGTTTTCACCATCGAACCATCCCCTGGAAAATTGTCTTTCAGTACCACAAACGCCTTGACGATCGTTCCCCGCTCCGCGTCCGGCGCGCCGACCACGCCGCATTCGGCGACGGCCGGATGCGCGAGCAGCGCGCCTTCCACTTCCGGCCCGGCGATGTTGTAGCCGGCGGAGATAATCATGTCGTCGGTGCGCGCATGGAAGTAGAAGTAGCCGTCGGCGTCCATCGAGTAGGCGTCGCCGGTCACGTTCCAGCCGTTCTTCACGTAATTCGCCTGCCGGTCGTCCGCGAGATAGCGGCAGCCGGTGGGGCCCTTGACGGCCAGCCGGCCGACCTCTCCAGGTTCACAAACCTGGAGATCGTCATCCAACACTGCCGCCTGGTATCCGGGTATCGCATACCCGGTGGCGCCGCGCCGCGCGCGCTCGGGCGTGTGGGAGATGAAGATGTGGATCATTTCGGTCGAGCCGATGCCGTCGATGATCTGGAGGCCGGTCGCCTCGCGGAACAGTTTGCGCGTGGCATCGGGCAGCGCCTCTCCCGCCGAGACGCACGCCCTCAGGCTTTGCAAATTGAAATTTCCTGCTATCGAAGACATCTGGCGATACATCACCGGCGTGGTGAAGCACACCGTCGCGCCGAAGCCGGCGACGGTCTCGAGCAGGGACTCGGGCGTGTGCTTCTCGACCAGCACCGTCGAGGCGCCGTAGCGCAGCGGAAAGCACAGCAGGCCGCCCAGCCCGAAGGTGAAGGCGAGCGGCGGCGTGCCGCAGACGATGTCGTCCTTGTGCAGGGCGAGGCAAGAGCGCGGGAACAGGTCGCACATCGCGACGACGTCGCGGTGGAAGTGCATCGTGCCCTTTGGCTTGCCGGTGGTGCCGGAGGTGAAGGCGATCAGCGCCACGTCGTCGGCTGCGGTGGTGAGATTGGTGAACCAGAGCGGCTGCTTTAGCGAGAGCCGGTCGAGCGAATCCGGTGCGTCGTCGTACCAGTACTTTATGTTTTTCAAGAAGCTCGTTTTTTCTTGCGCGAGCTTCAGCTCTGCATCCAGACGCCGATCGCAGAGCGCGTGCGAGATTTCCGCTTTTTCGACAATCTCCACCAGCTCCTTCGCGCGCAGCAACGGCATCGTCGCGACGCACACGCCGCCCGCCTTCATCACCGCGAACCAGCAGGCCGCCATCATCGGATTGTTGGGCCCGCGCAGCAGCACACGGTTGCCGGGCTTGAGGCCCATCTCGCGCACCAGCACGTTGGCGAGCCGGTTGGCCTGCGTGAAGAGCTGCGTATAGGTGCACTCGCCGTCGGGCGAGCGCAGCGCGATGCGGTGGCCGTGGCCGCGCGTCACCGGCTTGTCGAGCAGCTCGGCGGCGCAGTTGAGCCGGCTTGGGTACTGCAGCTCGGGCAGATCGAAGCGCAGCTCGGGCCATTCGCTGCGTGGCGGCAGGTTGTCGCGCGTGAACGTATCGAGGTGGGCGGTGTAGGCGTTCACCGTCAGCCTTTCAGCAGGTCGCGGGCGATGATCACCTTCTGCACCTCGGTCGCGCCTTCGTAGATGCGCAGCGCGCGGACTTCGCGGTATAGGCGCTCCACCGGGTGGCCGCGCTTGACGCCCAGGCCACCGAGCAGCTGCACCGCGTCGTCGATCACCTTCTGCGCCGCCTCGGTGGCGAACATCTTCGCCATCGCCGCCTCGCGCGTGACGCGCTTCCCCTGCACGTCCTTCAGCCACGCGGAGCGGTACGTGAGGAGCGCCGCCGCGTCGATCGAAGTAGCCATGTCGGCGAGCTTGGCCTGCGACATCTGCAGGTCGCCCAGCGTGTGGCCGAACATCTTTCTTTGCTTCGCCCTCTCCAGCGACTCGTGAAGCGCCCGGCGGGCAAAACCCAGCGCGGCAGCGCCCACGGTGGTTCTGAACGTATCGAGATTGCGCATCGCCAGCTTGAAGCCTTGACCCGCCTCGCCGAGCAGCGTTCCCCGGCTGCCCTTCAGTTTCACCGTCGCCATCGGGTGGGGCGCGACGATGTCGATGCGCTCCGAGGCGTCGACCTCCTTCGCGTCGACGACAAACGCCGAAATACCTTCTTCCGACCTGGCGAAGACGACGTAGAAGTGCGCGATGCCGCCGTTCGAGATCCAGGTCTTGGTGCCGTCGAGCAGCCAGGCGTCCCCTTGGCGTTTCGCCGTTGTTGTGAGCGCTTGAACGTCCGAGCCGGCGTCCGGCTCCGAGAGCGCGAATGCCGCTATCGCGTCGCCTGCGGCTGCCTTGCCTAGGAGGCTTTTCTGATTTTGAGTCCCTGCCAGAGCGATTGGCCCGCTACCCAATCCCTGCATCACAAAGGCAAAATCGGCGAGGCCGGAGTGATAGGCGAACACCTCGCGCAGGAGCGCGATCGAGCGGACGTCGGGCTTGTCCGTCGCGCAGTGGTGCAGGTAGCCGGCGCAGCCGAGGTCCTGCACCAGCCGCCGGCAGATCGCGTCGGCGTCCTCACCGTGGGCATAGCCGAGGTTCTGCGCCGTCCAGGCGTCCGCCTCGCGCGCGAGCTGGCGATGCCGGTCGTCGAAGAACGGCCAGTCGAGATGCGCGAACCGATCCATCAATCTCCTTCGAAAACCGGCTTGCGCCTGGCCGCAAAGGCCTCGAAAGCGCGATGAAAGTCCTTCGTCTGCATCAGCATCGCCTGGGCCTGGGCTTCCATTTCGATCGCTTCGTCCACCCCGGCGTTCCATTCCCGGTGCAGCATTTTCTTGGTCACGGCGTGCGCCAGGGCCGGCCCGGCGGCGAGCTCCTTCGCTGTTTCGAGCGCGAGATCCAGGGGCCGGTCGCCGACGCGGTTGAAGAAGCCCCAGGCGAGGCCCTCGTCGGCGCTCATCGAGCGCCCGGTATAGAGCAGGTCCGATGCGCGCCCCTGGCCGATGATCCGCGGCAGGATCGCGCAGGCGCCCATGTCGCAGCCGGCGAGGCCGACGCGGACGAAGAGGAATGCGGTCTTCGCCGAAGGCGCGGCGTAGCGCAGGTCGCAGGCCATCGCGATGATCGCGCCGGCGCCGGCGCAGACGCCTTCCACTGCGGCGAGCACGGGCTGGGGGCAATGCCGCATCGCCATCACCAGGTCGCCGGTCATGCGCGTGAACTCGAGCAGCTGCGGCATCGCCATCTTGGTCAGCGGGCCGATGATCTCGTGCACGTCGCCGCCCGAGCAGAAGTTGCCGCCGGCGCCGGTGATCACGACGGCCGTTATTTGTTTTTCGTTTTTTAGATTCGAAAACCAGTCGCGCAGCTCGGCATAGGATTCGAAGGTCAGCGGGTTCTTCTTCTCGGGCCGGCTGAGCGTGATCACGCCCACCTTGCCGTCCACCCGCCACTGGAAATGCTTCGGCTGGCTCATGACAGAACCTCCACCACGTGGCGCTTCATCTTGGCGAGCAGCTTGAGCAGCTCCTCGTGCTCGCGGCGCGAGAGGCCGGAGAGGAGCGCGACCACCCATTCCTCGTGCGCGCGCGCCATCTCGGTGAAGCTCTTCTCGCCGGCGCGGGTCAGGCGGATGCGGAACGCGCGCCGGTCGGCGGGCTCGTCGAGGCGCTCCACCAGCCGCTCCTTCTCGAGCTGGTCGACGATGGCGGTGACGTTGCCGCCGGTGACCATCAGCATGCGCGAAAGCTCGTTCATCTTGAGCCCGGCGCGGTGGCGCTCGAGCTGCGCCATCAGGTCGAAGCGCGGCAGCGTGGTGGCGAAGCCGCTGCGCAGCCGCGAGCGCACCTGGCCCTCGATCAGCTGGGTGCAGGTGAGCAGGCGCAGCCAGATGCGCAGCGCGTGGTGGTCCTCGGAGCGGGCGATCGATTCGCGGTCGCTGCGGCGATCATTGCCCCGGTTGCCGCGGCGGTCGCGGCGCTCGGCGCGGGCGGGCGCGGGCATGGCATTCCTCCAGACTTGAATAGATCAAGCTTGAAGTAATCATGCCGCAGCGGCGGCGTGCTGTCTACGCTGCGGCGCGCAACCAGCTGTCGGCGAAGCTGGGATCGGCGGTGACGCAGGTCGGCAGGCCGCGGTTGCTGGCGACGTTCTCGAACATCCAGTTGATGACCTCGCGCCGGGCGACCACCGCCAGGCGCTGGGCGCGCCCGGGCTGCTCGGCGACGTAGATGCCGAGCCGGTAGCGGTCGAGGCTCGGGATCTCGCCGGTCACCCCGGTGATGTCCACCAGCACGCGCTTCAGGCCGTGCGCGCGGCGCCGGTCCATCACCCGGTCCGCCAGCTGCAGGAAGTCCGCCAGGGAATAGGGCCCGCTGGCTACGCAACGGAGGATGTCGCCCTCCTCGCGGAAGTCTAGGCTCAAGCGCATATGTTTCAAACAGAGATTAATTAAGCTTCAACTATTATGCCGCACCGCAGCATGGCGCGCAAGGGACTTTGTCACGCCGGCCCAAGACGGTAAGCTTGTCGTATGAACCGCTTCGCCCTCCCCCTTTGCCTCGCCCTGATCGCGCCGGCCGCGTCCGCGCAGAAGGCCAATACCACGCAGGTCGAAGCCGTCAGCGCAGTGGCGGAATGCCTCGCCGTCGGCCTGCCGAAGGAATGGAAGCAGTTTCAGGTGGTGGTCGACATCCGCCGGCCGTACGCCGACACCGGCGGGGTGCTCTATCTCGTCACGCTGCCCGACGGTCGCACGGTGCCTTTCGAGCCGTGCGACCCGCGCGTGGCCCCCTCCAAGCTGGTCGGGCTGCGCGAGCTGCAGAGCGACAGCGAGCAGGGCTGGACCAAGGTGACGCTGACGATGAAGCCGGACGCGAGCTTCGACCTGAAGTACGAATACCCGCCCAAGAAGCCGGGCGGCGGCTAGGCCTTGCGCAAAAAGTCGAAGTCGCAGCCGTGCTCGGCCTGCAGCACGTGGTCCATGTATAGCTTCGCGTAGCCGCGGGTCGGCGCCGTGACCGGCGGCTTCCAGGCCGCCTGTCTTTTCTTCAATTCCTCCTCCGGCACCATCAAGTCCAGTTTCCTGTCTTTGACAGAAAGCCTGATGCGATCGCCATTCCTCACCAGCGCCAGCGCGCCGCCCACCGCGGCCTCGGGCGAGACGTGCAGCACGATGGTGCCGTAGGCCGTGCCGCTCATGCGGGCGTCGGAGATGCGCACCATGTCCTTGAGGCCGGCGCGCGCGAGCTTCTGCGGGATCGGCAGGTAGCCGGCCTCGGGCATCGCATAGCCCGACTTGGGCCCGGCGTTCTGCAGCACCATGAAGTCGTCGGCCTTGATGTCGAGCTCGGGCGAGTCCACGCGCGCGGCGAGGTCGTCGAGCGAGCCGAACACGACCGCCCGACCCTCTTTCTCGAACAGCGACGGGTCGGCGGCCGAGCGCTTGAGGATCGCGCCGTTCGGCGCGAGCGAGCCGAAAAGCGCGACCAGCCCGCCGACGGGCGAGATCGGGTTGCCAAATTCGCGCACCACCGCGCGGTCGACCCAGGGCGGCTGCCTCTCGAGGACCTCGCCGAGCGTCTGCCCGGAAACGGTCATGCACTCGAGGTGCAGCAGCGGCCGCAGCTCGCGCAGCACCGCGCCGACCCCGCCCGCCGCATAGAGGTCGGACATGTAGTGCTGGCCGGTCGGCTTCAGGTCGACGAGCACGGGCGTCGAATCCGACAGGGAATTCAATTTGCGTAAATCGATGGCGATACCGGCGCGCCCCGCAATCGCGGTGAGATGGACGATCGCGTTGGTCGAGCCGCCGATCGCGAGCAGCACCCGCAGCGCGTTCTCGACCGATTTTTCCGTGATGATCTGCGAGGGCCGGATCGGATTTTTCGTCAGCTCCACCGCGCGGCGCCCGCTCGCCTCGGCGGCGCGCAGGCGGTCGGCGTGGACCGCGGGGATGGCCGCGGTGCCCGGCAGCGCCATGCCGAGCGCCTCGGCGATCGAAGCCATCGTCGAGGCGGTGCCCATCACCGCGCAGGTGCCCGCGGTGGTAGCCAGGTTGCCTTCGACTTCGTCGATGCCTTTCGCGTCCACTTTCCCGGCGCGATGCATGGCCCAGAAGCGCCGGCAGTCGGTGCAGGCGCCGAGGCGCTCACCGCGGAACGAGGTCGGCATCATCGGCCCGGCGAGGAGCTGCACCGCCGGCACGTCGGCGGAAACCGCGCCCATCAGCTGCGCCGGCACCGTCTTGTCACAACCGCCGACCAGCACCACCGCGTCCATCGGCTGCGCGCGCACCATCTCCTCGACGTCGATAGACATCAGGTTGCGGAACATCATCGAGGTCGGGCTGAGGAACACCTCGCCGAGCGACACGGTGGGAAACTCGACCGGCAGGCCGCCCGCGGCGAGCACGCCGCGCTTCACCGCCTCGATCAGCTCGGGGAAATGGCGGTGGCAGTTGTTGAAGCCCGAGCGCGAATCGGCGATGCCGACCACCGGCTTGCCGAGCAGCTCGCTCGAGTAGCCCATGCTCTTGGCGAAAGAACGCCGCAGGTAGAGCGAAAAACCGGCGTCACCGTAGTTGGTGAGGCCCTTCGCCAGCCCCTGCGGCTTCTTTTCGTTCGCCATGCTAGCCCTGCACTACAGGTTCGACGTAGATTTCGACGCGGCGGTTCTGCTGGCGGCCGGATTCGTTCGCGTTGCTGGCGATCGGCTGCGTCTCGCCCTTGCCGGCGAGCGCGAGGCGCATGCTGTTCACCCGCTTCGTCTCGAGGTATTCCGCCACGGCGTGCGCGCGCTGCTCGGAGAGCTTCTGGTTGTATTGGTCCGAGCCCACGTCGTCGGTGTGGCCCACCACGGTGAGCGTGGTCTTGCCGTAGCGCAGCACCACGTCGGCGACCTTGTCCATCGTGCTGTCGAAGCCCGGCTTGATGGTGCTCGAGTTCGTGTCGAACGCCGTCGCGTTGGTCATGGTGATGCGCAGCACCTCGTTCGGCATCTTGTCGATTCGCGCCTGGCCGGCCTGGATCTCGTGCGCCAGCGCCTTGTCGAGGTCCTGCTTCTGCTTGTCCATGTAGGCGCCAACCGCGCCGCCGGCGATGCCGCCGCCGATGGCGCCGATCACCGCGCCGCGGCTGCGGTCCTTGTTGTAGGCGATGGCGCCCAGCACCGCGCCGCCCGCGGCGCCGGCGAGGATGCCGGTCTCGGTGCTGTTGAACGGCCGGTTATTCTGGCCGAAGCCCGGGCCGCCTTCTGCGCAGCCGGCGAGGACCACCGAGAGAATCAATGCAACGTACTTCATGCTTGCTCCTTGTTTCAGATGCCCCTACGGAATCCCCGTCAACGGTGCTCGGCCCGCAAGAGCCGGGCGCCTTCTACGAGCGCCTTCATCTTGCCTTCGGCGACCTCGCGCGGCAGGTATTTCATGCCGCAGTCTGGCGCCAGGATCATATTCTGAGGCTGCAGGTGTCTTAACGCACGCTTCGCCCTTTCGACGACAGTCTGCGGCGTCTCGACCGTCATGTCCGACAGGTCAATCACACCGACCATAATTTTTTTGTCTCCCAATGAAGACAGCACCGAACAGTCAAGCTTCGACTGCGCCGTTTCTACGGACACCTGCCTGCATGAGCAGCCGGCGAGCTCGGGCAGGAACGAATAACCCTCGGGCCGCGTGTGGATGATCGCCGCGTAGCCGAAGCAGATGTGGACCGCGGTTTCGCCGGAAATATTTTCCAGCGCTTTGTTCAAGGCCTGCAACCCATATTGCCTGGCCTTCTCGGGACGCGCCTGCAGATAGGGCTCGTCGATCTGCACGATGTCGGCGCCGGCGGCGAAGAGGTCCCTGATCTCCGCGTTGACGGCCGCCGCGTAGTCCATCGCCGCCTCTTCCTCCGACCGGTAGAAGTCGTTCTGCGCCTGCTGCAGCATGGTGAACGGACCGGGGACGGTGATCTTCGTCAGTTTTTTGGTATTTTTTTTGAGAAACAACAAATCTTGCACCTCGACCGGATGCTTGCGTCGAATCTTGCCGACGATGCGCGGCACCGGATTCGGATGGCCCGAGCGGTCGAGCGCGCTGCCGGGATTGTCGATGTCGACGCCCTCGAGCGCGGTGGCGAAGCGGTTCGAGTAACTCTCGCGCCGGATCTCGCCGTCGGTGATGATGTCGAGCCCCGCCGCCTCCTGCGCCCGGATGGCAAGCACCGTCGCATCGTCTTGTGCTTCCTTCAGGAACGATTCTCCGACCCGCCACAGCTCGTGCGCACGCACGCGCGGCGGAAAGCGCCCGGCGAGCTTTTTGCGGTCGATCAGCCACTCGGGTTGCGGGTAGCTGCCGACCAGCGTGGTGGGGAACAGCATTCCTATCCCGACTTTTTTCTACCCATCGACGAATTTCGGCGAGATCTTGCGGAGCCGCGCCGGGTCGATGCGCCCGCTGCGCTGGATGTAGCTCCAGGCAAAGTCGCGCGGCGCGAGGCGCATGTGCTCGGCAAAGCGATCGTACCAGCTACCGCTCGCATCCGCCGCCGCGACCAGCTTGTCGACGATCGGCCGGCGCGCCGCTTCGAACGCCGCCAGCGCTTGGGGAATTTGATTCTTAGTTTCGAGCAAGGATTTTGCGAGTGCGATAGCGTCCTCCATCGCGAGCCGGGTTCCCGAGCCGATGGAAAAGTGCGCCGTGCGCTGGGCATCTCCTATCAGCACGATATTTCCAACCGACCATCGCGCGTTGCGCACGTTCGGGAAATTCCGCCAGACCGACTTGTTCGAGACCAGACGGTGCCCTCCCAGCGTGGGGGCGAACAGGCGTTCAGCATAGGCGAGCGTGGCCGCCTCGTTCATCCCTGAAAAACCTGCTTTCTCCCAGGTCGCGGCGTCGCACTCGAAGACGAAGGTGCTCATCTCCGGCGAATGCCGGTAGTGGTGGGCGTTGAAATGCCCGTGCTCGTTCTCGACGAAGGTCTGGGTGAGCGTGCGGAAGATCCGGCTGGTGCCGAACCAGGCGAACTTGTTCTCGAGCGGCGTGACGGTGGTGCCGAAGTCGGCGCTACGGCGCACGAAGGAGTTGGCGCCGTCCGCCGCCACGACCAGATCATAGTCTTGCAATTCTTTTTCAGAAGACAGGGCTCTGGAAAATTCAGGAGCGATCCCGACGCTGGCGGCGCGCTGCTGCATCAGCCGGAGGAACTTGAGGCGGCCGATTGCCGAGAAGCCGATGCCGTCGATCACCACCGGCGTGCCGCGATGCACCACGGTCAGGTCGGTCCACGTTTCCATGTGCGGCGTGATGGCGTCGTAGGTCTGCGGATCGTCGCCGCGCAGGAATTCGAGCGCCTTGTCGGAGAACACCACGCCGAAGCCGAAGGTCGCGTCGGGCGGGTTCTGCTCGACCACCCGCAGCTCGCAACCGCGATCCGCTTTTTTCAGCAGGTACGAGAGGTAGAGCCCGGCCGGGCCGGCGCCGACCACCAGAACGCGCATCTACTGTACGAGCTCCACCGTGAGCGGGTTGTAGGAGTACAGCCAGGCATTTCGCGCCGCGCCCTCGTCGCGTTTCGCGAAAGCGCGGCGCAGCTCCTGCTGGTCACGCATGTGGAACAGCGCGCGGTTG
>DASXKY010000125.1:0-1609 GCA_036496555.1 Burkholderiales bacterium
GGGTGACGAGATCGGCGGAGGGCACCCTGCGGGTCAAGGCCGCGCCCTTTCCATCTGTGCCTGCATGTCGGCGAAGACTTTCCTGTCGTCGATCACGCGCCGCGCCTTGAAGTCCGTCCGCGCGATCGAGCCGGGTTCGACAACTTCCACGACGGTGCGCAGGCCGAGGACCTTCTGCAGCTTCCGTTCCGTTTCCGCGCGGAACGCCGAGATTGCGTCGTCGCCCTTCTGGTAGGTCGCCGCATCGGCTTCGACCCGAAGCAGAAGCTCGTCCATGGTCGCTTCGCGGCTGATGAGAATGCGATGCTCGCCGCCGTAGTGGGGCAGCTCGTTCAAAGCCGCGTCGATCTCGCTCGGATAGACGTTCTCGCCGCGGATGGTGAACATGTCGTCGATCCGGCCGAAAATTCCCAGCGGCAGGCGCGGATAGGTGCGGCCGCAGGGATTCTTCTCATTGGTCCAGACCGAGAGGTCGCCCGAGACCAGGCGGATCATCGGCTGCGACGTCCGCTCCAGGTGGGTATAGACCGGCGTGCCGCGCTCGCCATAGCGGACGCGCCGCATGGTCCTCGGGTCGCACACCTCGGTGTAGACGATGTCCTGCCAGCACAGCATGCCCGGGGTCTCCGCGCTTCCGGCGATGCTCATCCACGGTGTCATCTCGGCCATGGACCCGCAGTCGATGACGCGCGCGCCATACAGTTCTTCGATCTTGTTGCGGACGCCGGGAATGGACGCGCCGGGCTCGCCGGAGAAGAACATGATCGAGAGCTTGAAATCGCGCGGATCAAGGCCCTCATCGGCGGCGACCTGCGCCAAATGCAACGCGTAGGTCGGTGTCCCGTAGAACGCCGTCGGCTTCACCAGATTGAGCCACTGCGCGCACCGCGCCGACATGCCGGCAACGCCGGCCCCGAACGGGAAGCATCGGGCGTTGAGCCGCTCGGCGCCGGCGAGAGCGCCCCAGCTTCCGAGGTAGAGCGAGAAGATCGCGGCGACGCAGATCGTATCGCCGGGCCGCAGGCCCATCGCCCACATGACCCGGGCGTGCGCGTTGGCCATTGCGCGCCAATCGTTGCGCCCGATGGCGAACGCCGTGGGCCGCCCGGTGGTGCCGCTGGTGCCGTGGATATGGAAGATGTCGGTCTCGGAGACGCAAAGATAGTCGCCGAACGGGGCCGCCCGCGCCTGCGCGGCGCGTAAATCCTTCTTTTGTACGACCGGGACCTTCGCTTCGAAATCCTCCAGTGAGTTCAGATGCGACGGATGAAACCCGGCTTCGTCCCATTTGTTCCGGTAGAAGGGAGCGTGCGCGTAGGCGTAGGTGCAGACCTGCTGGAGGCGCTCGAGGATGCGCGCTTCACGCGCCGACGCGGGCAGCGTCTCGCGTTCGCGAAACCAGTAGCGGCTGGAAGCATCCGGAAAATAGTTCTCGTCGTAGGACGCCGGAAAGGACCACGCTTCCATGGCGGTCAACGCGCTCCCCGTTGGGCGACGAGTTCGCGCAGCCGGGCTACGATCTTATCGAGCGGCGTGTCCTGCAGCAGCACTTCGCTGACGCCCATCTGCTTCAGCGCCGCGGCGTCCTCGTCGGGCATGACGCCGCCAG
>DASXKY010000126.1:0-8171 GCA_036496555.1 Burkholderiales bacterium
CAAGCCCGGCATGAGCGCTCAGCCTGCCTGATCGCTCCAGCCAACCATTCATCGCAGCAGGCAAACCAGCAAGATGCAGTGACAGGTCAGACCGGCGGCGGGCAAGCTCGACTAACCCCAGGTGCCGATGCCTCTCGGCAGGTGCACGGTCTATGAAACGCTAATGCCACCCCAGATCACTGAACTCACTATGCAAAGAAGAGTCAGGCTGGCGACCGCAGGCGGGACACTCTCGCCTATCGCACCCAGATCGGCATACAGCATCGGCCGCTCGTGACGAGGAAGCCTCCAAACCGTGTAGGACGCCCTGTGTATCGCATGTGTGAGGAAAAGGACCGCGAAGAGCAGCAATCGAGGATCGCGCATATTCATTGGGGCCTAACGTTCGACATGAGCGGCGGGCCAAAGGACGCGAAGCAGCCTTTGGAACGTCCGCTCGAGGGGTTAGGCCACGCGGCCGAGCCAGAAGCCGACAGCGGCGGCGAGAAGGACCGCTCCAGCCAGCCCGAGCCGCCCGAAGGTAGTGGACTTGGCCGCGAGGCTGTTGGCCGCGGCGAATACCATCGCGCCACCGCGCGACGACTCAAGCGAAAAGACAAGGCTGACCCCGGCTGGAAAGCTATGTGCATCTGCTGGTGTTACTTGAAAGAGCAACTCAGGCGATACCGTTGCGGAATGCTCCTCCTTTTCGCGCAGGCTCTCAAGCAAGCGCTGCGACAGCGCTTGCAGGGCCGAGCGCGTGCCAACGATGTCAACTGAGCGCCCGCGCGCGAGGTCTACAAAGAGGCGAACCGGGGTTGGTGAGTCCATTGTTCGCTTCCCCAGAAGATGACCGAGTGGGGCCTAACGTTCGACATGAGCGGTGGGCCAAAGGGCGCGAAGCGGCCTTTGGAACGTCCGCTCGATGGAGGGGTTATGCCACACCGCTCAGGCCGGTGCTAGTAGTCCAACCATCGGACGTGAGGCCGAAACGTTGTTCCATTGGAACCAGCTCGGCCAGCGCGTACTTGATTGCCTCCACCGCTTTAACCGCTCGACGAGCGTTTTGCTCGGTGATCTCGGATTCGAGTTTCGATTGTGGCGGAACGAAGCTACGGGATTCGTGCTCCTGCTGAGTGACGGTCTTTTGTTGCTTGACGTGTTCCGGCTTCGGATGCGCGAGTCGATTTCGAAGGCGGCAAAGCCACTTCAGCGTGGACCAAGGTTCCGTTGTAGATGTGTACGGAAGGCCCAGGTGATCGGCGAGGAGACGAAGCTTCGCGAACGGGGCTGCGCTTTCGAAGTCGCTCCACTCCGGAATTACGCGGTCTCCGATCGCATTTGCGAGGCCTTCGACGGCAAGAGCCGAAAGCGTGATGGCGACGAGCGCGTGACTGAACTCGCCGACCATTCCGGGTTTCGCAAGTTCAAGCTCAGTGAGCGCGATATGAATGAACGTGTTGTGCGCCGAGTAGTGCCGCTCTTGAGACTGTCGCAGTAGGCCGGGTTCTTCGCTCATGGGGCATAACGTTGAGGTGAGCGGCGGACTAAAGGCTGCGAAGCAGGCTTTAGGCTGTCCGCTCGACCGATGGTTAGGCGCAGCCAGCTCGAAGCGCTTGGCCTCCAAGACGCTGAGCGCAGCTCGAAGCCACGCCACGCCGCGAACCCGGAGGCGGCCGTGCGGTTTGCCAGAGCGAAGGTTCGCCGCCAAGGCGACGGCCAGGCGCGTTGAGCGGCGTTCGCGCATGCGGGCGCGCAAGGCCGTGGCATGCCTCGTTGGCGCGGCCGCATGCACCGCTTCGATGAGGGGCTTCGCTCGTAAGCAACCGAAGGCTTGAACAGAGATAGCACGAGGGGCCTAACGTGATATCGAGGACAACATCGCAGTGTCCACTTTCGCTGTCACGTCGCAGTGGTGCAAGTGGACGGGCGGCGGGGGAGTTTGGGGGGAGGCCAGTTGACACGCGGCTTTCGGGCGCATACTGTATGGACGTACAGTATTGTGTGGAGAGCTCAAAGTGGACGATGACGGTTGGCCGCCGAAGGGTGAAAGCGGACGTGAGCGTCCTCCTTCTCCTCCTGCCGTGCCGCGCTCGTTGCTCGATGCGTTGCGCGAGCGGCTGCGCTACATGCACTACAGCCTGCGCACGGAAGAGGCGTATGTCTACTGGGTGCGCGACTTCGTGCGCTGGGCGGGGCGGCGGCATCCGCGCACGATGGGGCCGGCCGAGGTGCAGGCGTTTCTCAGCATGCTCGCCAACGAGCGACACGTCGCCGCCGCCACGCATCGCCAGGCGCTGAGCGCGCTGCTCTTTCTCTACCGCGAGGTGCTCGGCGTCGACATGCCGTGGCTGCAGCAGCTCGGCCGGCCGGTGCCGCACAAGCGCATCCCGGTCGTGCTGACCCATGTCGAAGTGCAGGCGCTGCTGGCGCAGATGGGCGGCGCTGGCGGCGGCGCTGGCGGCGGCGACGGCGTCACCGGGCTGCTCGCGCACCTGCTCTACGGCACCGGGATGCGCCTGCTCGAAGGCGTGCGGCTGCGCGTCAAGGACGTGGACCTCGTTCGCCAGGTGATCGTCGTGCGCGACGGCAAGGGCGGCAAGGACCGCGTCGTCATGCTGCCGCGTGCGCTCGAGGCTCCGCTGCGGGCCCAGCTCGCGCGCGCCCACCGGCTCTGGCAAGAAGACCGGGATGCCGGTCGTGGCGGCGTGTATCTGCCGCACGCGCTCGCCGCCAAGTACAAGCGAGCCGCCGAGAGCTGGACTTGGTTCTGGGTCTTCCCCGCAGCAACGATCAGCACCGATCCGCGCAGCGACGCCGGCGCCTCGCACCGCCACCACATGCACGAAAAGCGCCTTCAGCGCGACCTGAAAGCGGCGGTGGCCGCGGCACGCATCGCCAAGCCGGCAACCGTTCATACGCTGCGCCACTCGTTCGCCACCCATCTGCTCCAGGCCGGAGCCGACATCCGCACCGTGCAGCAGCTGCTCGGCCACGCCGACGTGAGCACGACGATGGTCTACACCCATGTCCTGAAGTCGTCCGCCGCCGGAACGTCGAGCCCGCTCGACAGCTTGATGATGACGATGCCGCCCCCGCTCCCACCGCCGCTCGTCCGCGAACCCGCTTCCTTCTTCTTCCCGTGCTACCCCGCTACGCCGAGCTCCACTGCAAGAGCAACTTCAGCTTCCTGACCGGCGCGTCGCATCCGGAGGAGCTCGTCGAGCGCGCCGCCGCGCTCGGCTACGGCGCGCTCGCGATCACCGACGAGTGCTCGCTCGCCGGCGTCGTGCGCGCGCACCTCGAAGCAAAGGCGCAGCAGCTGCATCTCGTCATCGGCAGCGAGATGCGGCTGGTGCTGCCCGGCGGCGGCGGCACGCCGCACGCGCGCCTCGTCGTGCTCGCGCAGACGCGGCGCGGCTACGGCAACCTCTCGCACTGGATCACGGTGGCGCGCCGGCGCGCCGAGAAAGGGTCGTACGTCGCCCATCCCGGCGACGTCGAGGGCAAGGTGCCGAACGCGCCGACGCTCGCCGGCCTGCCCGAGTGCCTGGCGCTGCTCGTGCCTTCTGCGTCGCAATCGTTCGAGGACGTGTTCGCGCACGCGATGTGGCTGAAGACCTGGTTCCAGGATCGCGCCGCGATCGCCGTCGAGCTGCTGCACCGCGCCGGCGACGACGACCTCGTCGACACCGCCGTCCGCGTCGCCCAGTTCACTTCGCTGCCGATCGTCGCCGCCGGCGACGTGCTGATGCACGTCCGCTCGCGGAAGCCCCTGCAGGACACGCTCACCGCAACGCGCCTCGCCAAGCCGGTCGCCGAATGCGGCTTCGCGCTCGAGCCGAACGCCGAGCAGCACCTGCGATCGCGCGGCCGGCTGGCGGCGCTCTACCAGCACGAGTGGCTCGAGAACACGATGGTGCTCGCCGGCCGCTGCAGCTTCTCGCTCGGCGAGCTGAAGTACGAATACCCGCAGGAGATCGTGCCTGCCGGCGAGACGCCGGCGTCGCACTTGCGAAAGCTCACTTACGCCGGTGTGCCAAAACGCTTCCCGAACGGCCTGCCCGAGGAGTACCAGCAGACGATCGAGAGCGAGCTCGCCGTCATCGCCGAGCTCGCGTACGAGGCCTACTTCCTCACCGTCGCCGACATCGTCGCCTGGGCGCGCGCGCAAGGCATCCTCTGCCAGGGCCGCGGCAGCGCCGCCAACTCGCTCGTCTGCTACTGCCTCTTCGTCACCGAGGTCGACCCGCGCCGCGCGACGCTGCTCTTCGGCCGCTTCATCAGCGTCGAGCGCAACGAGCCGCCCGACATCGACATCGACTTCGAGCACCAGCGGCGCGAGGAGGTGATCCAGTACATCTACGGCAAGTACGGCCGCCATCGCGCCGCGCTCACCGCGGTCGTCATCAGCTACCGGCCGCGCTCGGCGCTGCGCGACGTCGGCCGCGCGCTCGGCATCGATCTGCAGCGGATCGAGGCGGTGTCGAAGAGCCACCACTGGTTCGACGGCCGCGGCATCGCGCCCGAGCGGCTGCGCGAAAGCGGCTTCGATCCCGAAGCGCCGATCGTCCAACTGTGGATGGAGCTCACCGCGCAGCTGATCTCGTTCCCGCGCCATCTCTCGCAGCACCCGGGCGGCTTCGTCATCGCCAAGGGCCGGATGGCCGAGCTGGTGCCGGTCGAGAACGCGGCGATGCCCGACCGCAGCGTCATCCAGTGGGACAAGGACGACCTCGACGCGCTCGGCCTCCTCAAGGTCGATATCCTCGCGATCGGCATGCTGAGCGCGATCCGGCGTTCGCTCGCGCACATCGGCGCCAAGCTCGGCGGCCGCACGTTCGAGATGCAGGACATCCCCGACGGCGACACGCCGACCTACGACATGATCTGCCGCGCCGACACGGTCGGCGTGTTCCAGATCGAGAGCCGCGCGCAGATGAGCATGCTGCCGCGTCTCAAGCCGCGCTGCTACTACGACCTCGTCGTCGAGGTCGCGATCGTGCGGCCGGGGCCGATCCAGGGCGGCATGGTCCATCCCTACCTGAAGAACCGCACCCTCGCCGACGACGAGGTCGATTGCCCCGACGAGCTCAAGCCCGCGCTGCTGCGGACCAAGGGCGTGCCGATCTTCCAGGAGCAGGTGATGCAGATCGCCATGCTCGCCGCCGACTTCAGCGCCGGCGAGGCCGATGCCTTGCGCCGCGCGATGGCGGCGTGGAAGCGGCGCGGCGGCTTGAGCCCGTTCCACAAGCGCCTCGTCGGCCGGATGGTCGAGAAGGGTTATCCGGTCGAGTACGCCGAGCGCATCTTCAAGCAGATCCAGGGCTTCGGCGAATACGGCTTCCCGGAAAGCCATGCCGCCGGCTTCGCGCTCCTCGCCTACGTCAGCAGCTGGATCAAGTGCCACCACGCCGACGCGTTCCTGTGCGGCCTGCTCAATGCGCAGCCGATGGGCTTCTACGCGCCGGCGCAGCTGGTGCGCGACGCGCGCGAGCACGGCGTCGAGGTGCGGCCGGTCGACGTCGCGGTGAGCGAATGGGAGAGCACGCTCGAAGGCGAGGCCGTGGCACCGCCCGCCGGCGCCGGCGCCGGCGCGCTCGGCGAAGGCCTGCGCCAGCCGGTGCGCCTCGGCCTCAGCCGCGTCAAGGGCCTTGCCGAAGACGCGGGCCTGCGCATCGTCGCTGCCCGCGCCGAGATGCGCTTCGCCAGCGGCGAAGACCTGGCGCGCCGCGCCCGCCTCGACGCCCACGCCCTGGCCGTGCTCGCCGACGCCGGCGCATTGCAAAGCCTCACCGGCCATCGCCACCAGGCCGCGTGGGCGGTCGCCGGCATCGACACCCGGCCGACCGAGATGCTGCGCACGACGCGTGTCCACGAGACGCCGGTCGCGCTCGCCGCGCCGAGCGAAGGCGAAGAGACGCTCGCCGACTACCGCGCCCTCGGCCTGACGTTGAACCGCCATCCGCTCGCCTTGCTGCGCGAGCAGCTGGCGCGCTTCCGGGTCGAGCCGGCGGCGCGGCTGCGCACGTATCCGAACGGGCGGCTGGCGCGCGCGAGCGGCCTCGTCACCCACCGGCAGCGCCCGGAGACGGCGAAGGGAACAGTCTTCGTCACGCTCGAGGACGAGACCGGCGCGGTCAACGTCATCGTCTGGCCGAAGATCGCCGACGCGCAGCGGAAGCCCTTGCTCGCCGCGAAGCTCCTCACCGTCTATGGCCAGTGGCAGCGCCAGGGCGAGGGCGACCAAGCGGTGATGCACTTGCTGGCGGCGAGGATGATCGACCACACCTCGCTGCTGCAAGGCCTGGTGACGCGAAGCCGCGACTTCCGGTAACGGCTGCTCACGCGTGCCGACGCGCCTGCGGCCGCAATCGCGTCTCGGGCGACGGGGGCTCCGGCAAAATCGTCGCATGGCCCACCAGCCCGTCACTGCGGAGCTCCGCCGCTGGATCGTCGACCAGGCGGCAGCCGGCCATCCGCCCGACATCGTCATCGACGCGATGAAGGCGAGCGGCTGGGACGAGGCCGTGGCGATGGCGGCGCTCGAGACGACCCTGCGCGGCCACCTCGACGGCGACGATGGCGACGCCGCCGCGAAGCCGGTCCCCGGCGGCGCGATCGGCGCCGGCAAGCCGTCGCTGCGCGCAGCCGATCGCGACGTCCGCGTCGTCATGGCGCTGACCGCGCCGCGCATCGTCGTCTTCGCCGACCTGCTGTCGGCGGACGAGTGCGCCGAGCTGATCGCTCTCGCGCGGACGCGCCTGACGCGCTCCGAGACCGTGGAGACGACGAGTGGCGGCAACGAGGTCAACGAAGCGCGAACGAGCGACGGCATGTTCTTCGCGCCGGGCGAGTTCCCGGTCTGCGCCCGCCTCGAGCGGCGGCTCGCGGCCCTCGTCGACTGGCCGCTCGAGAACGGCGAGGGGCTGCAGGTCCTGCGCTACCGGCCCGGCGCCGAGTACCGCCCCCACTACGACTACTTCGATCCGGCCGAGTCCGGAACGCCGACGATCCTGAAGCGCGGCGGCCAACGAGTCGCCTCGATCGTCTGCTACCTGAATACGCCCGAAGGCGGCGGCGCGACCATCTTTCCCGACGTCGGCCTCGAGGTGGCGCCGGTGCGCGGCAACGCGGTCTTCTTCAGCTACGACCGCCCGCATCCGTCGACGCGGACGCTGCACGGCGGCGCCGCGGTCACCGCGGGCGAGAAGTGGGTCGCGACCAAGTGGCTGCGCGAGGGCAGGTTCGAGTGAGGGCAGGCGAAGGGCTGCCAACGAGAGAAAGACGCGCTGCCCATGTCAACCGGCGCCGGGCGGGCGACGTTGTCAGCGCGAGCTTTCTGCTCCATCGCAACCCACAAGGACCTCTCTCATGAAGACCCTCATCGCCGCCGCCCTGGCGTCGGCCGTCAGCTTCGGCGCATTCGCCCAGACCAGCCCGGCCATGGGCGCCTCGGCGCCGATGGCGTCGTCGAAGATGGCTGGCGATGCGTCGACCAAGTCGACCAAGTCGCACAAGACGACCAAGACGCACGCCGCCAAGCCGCACGCGAAGAAGGCGTCGGCCCCTGCCGCCTGAGCGTTCGCGCTCGGGTGTGAAAAGCCCGGCTTCGGCCGGGCTTTTTTCTGGTCGCGGCGTGCCTTCCGGCGCGAGCTCGATCAGGCGTGCGCGCCGTGCGTGTAGCCGAACGGGCGGCTGCGCTCGATGCGGCGGCGCTTGCGGTCTTCCCAGCTCTGCGGCGCGCCGACCGGCCAGCGCTCGACCAGCGCGGCGAGCTCGGCGCGAGCGACGCGACGAAACGCCCGCGCGCCGGCGTCGCTGCGCCACGCCGGCAGGCGCGAGCGCCACGGCAGCACCGCCGCGGCCGCCGCCACCCAGTGGACGCACTGCCGTTCGTGCCAGAACGCCTGGCGCTCGAAGTTGACGCGGCCGGCGAACCCGGTCTCGGCCTCGAACAACGCAAAGCCCTCGTCGCCCGCGAGCTCGACCACGCTTTGGGCGATGTCGCCCGGCGTGTCGCCCTGGCCGCCGTAGAGGAGAAAGACGCGCGCGATGCGATCGCCTGGCAGACGGTCGACCTCGACCTCGTCGCGATAGACGACGATGTCGTTTCCCACCCCGAGGGTTCGCCAGCTCGTCTTCATGCGCTGTCCGTGCAGCTGTCTCCTTGCCGCGAGGGTAGTCCTCGC
>DASXKY010000127.1:0-3935 GCA_036496555.1 Burkholderiales bacterium
CGA
Source organism: Burkholderiales bacterium (assembly GCA_036496555.1). GTDB lineage: Bacteria > Pseudomonadota > Gammaproteobacteria > Burkholderiales > SG8-39 > SCGC-AG-212-J23. The sequence continues at coordinate 4 of DASXKY010000127.1, forward strand.
CGGCTACACCTTCCTGATCGCGAGCCCGTCGAGCATCCTGGTGAATCCGCTGCTCAACAAGCAGAGCGCCTTCCAGCCGATGAAGGAGCTGGTGCCGGTCACGAAGGTGAGCGCCTCGCCGCTGGTGGCCGCGGTCAATCCAAGCGCCGGGTTTTCTTCGCTGAAGGATTTGATCGCCTACGCGAAGGCGAATCCGGGCAAGCTGAACTTCGCCACCTCAGGCAACGGCTCGGCGCCGCACCTCGCCGCGGTGCTGTTCCAGCGCGTCGCGGGCGTGGAGATGGTCCATGTCCCGTACAAGGGCGGCGGGCCGGCGGTCCAGTCGCTCCTCGCCGGCGACACGCAGCTGTCTTTCGCGACGCCGCCTTCCGTGTTGCCGCTGGTGCAGGCGGGCCGCCTGCGCGCGCTCGCCATCACCAGCCGCAAGGCCTCGCCGCTGCTTCCCGGCGTGCCCGGGATGGCGGAGGCGGGATTGCCCGACTACGAGATTTCGTTCTGGTACGGCTTCTTCGTGCCCGCCGGCACGCCGGCCGCGGCGATCGCGCGGCTGCACGAGGAAACCAACAAGGCGCTCGCGCTGCCCGAGGTGGGACGCGCCTACGCGCGCGAGGGCACCGAGACGACCGGCTCGGCCACGCCGGCGGAATTCGCCGCCTTCCTCGCCGAGGACGCGAAGCTGTGGACGCGCCTGGTCAGGGATTCGGGAGCGAAATTCGACTAGCTAGAGTCGCCTGCCGAGGATCGTGTCCATGTTGCCGCCGCTCTTCATGCAGGTGGCGAACAGGTCCTCGGCGAACTTCTGCGCGCTCGGCACGACGTTGGTCCTGGTGTACGCGGCGTCCATGATGTCGTGCATCAGCTCCATGCCGCGGGAGGATGCGCCGACGTCGTAGATGCGCACCATGATGGCGTCGGCCTTGGCGCGCTGCACTTGCTCGCCGGCGAGCGAGTGCGCCACCACCGCCATGTCGGCGGCGATGCCGCATTCGAGCGCGTTCTCGGCGCGGGGGGCGGCGGATGCCGTCCCCGCGACGAGCAGTCCCGCGAAAAGCAGGTATTTCACGTATCTCTCCAAAGCTACTTCGGTTCCTTGCCGGTCGAGCTGCCGCTCGAGGCGCCGCCGCTGCTGGGGCTCTTCGGCGTGCCCATGGTTTTGGACGGATCCGCATTCGACCCGCTGCCCGCGTTGCCCGCGCCCGAGCCGGTGGTGCCGCTGGTGGTGCTGCCCGAGCCGCTCGAGTCGGTGTCGTGCTTGCGGCTCTTCGCACGCTTGCTCTTGGTAGCGTCGTGCGTCGTCGTGTCGCTCGTCGTCGCGCCGGGGGCGGTCTGCTCGCCCGCGGTCGCGCCGGCGGGCGGGTTGCCCTGCGGCGAGGTTGCGCTCGGCGCCGTCGTCGTGCCGCCCGAGCCCTGCGCAAGCACGGCGAGGGGAACCGAGAAGGCCCCGGCCACCGCGATGGCAATCAAAGTCTTGAATTTCATTGCAGTCTCCTCGTATGGAAAGATGGAATCGCCTGGCCGAGCCAGTCAGGGTTTCACCGAGCAAGCTGCGTGCCGCAGGGCGCATCGGGTAGCATTCCGGTCGGAGGAGAGGCCATGACGAATTGGTGCAGGATCGCGGCGCTGAGCGCGCTGCTGTGCGTCCCGGCAGCACACGCGCAGCACGGCGCGTCGTCGTCCAACATGACGCTGCTCGGCCAGCAGGACCTGCAGGGCCGCAGCGCTTATCAGCCGGTCGTCCAGCAGCAGGGCGCGCGCTGGCTCGCCTACGTCGGCCACCACGGCGGCAGCCTGCTCAACTCGCTCACCGGGCGCCGCGAGGACAACGGCACCTCGATCGTCGACGTCACCGACCCGCGCGCGCCGCGCTACGTCGCGCACATTCCGGGGGAGCCGGGCGCGGGCGAATCGGGCGGCGCGCAGATGGTGCGCGTCTGCGCCGGCAAGGACCTGCCGAAGGCCAACCGCTCGAAGTTCTACCTGCTGCGCACCTTCGGCAACCTGGCGCACGAAGTCTGGGACGTCACCACGCCCGAAAAGCCGGTGCGGCTCGCGGTCGTCGTCGACAAGCTGAAGGGCACGCACAAGAATTTCTGGGAATGCGACACCGGCATCGCCTATCTCGTCTCGGGCCTGCCCGACTGGCGCATCCGCCGCATGACGCAGATCTTCGACCTGTCCGACCCGGCGAAGCCGGTGTTCATCCGCAACTTCGGCCTCGCCGGCCAGCAGCCCGGCGCGAGCGGCCCGGTGCCGACCGAGCTGCACGGCGCGATCTCCACCGGCCCCAGGGGGAACCGCGTGTATTTCGGCTACGGCACCAACAAGGCCGGCATCCTGCAGATCGTCGACCGCCAGAAGCTGCTCGCCGGGCCGCGCGAGCCTACTGCCGAGAATTTGCTTTTTCCACAAATTGGTTTTTTGAAGCTCCCAGAAACCAATGGCGCCCATACCGTGCTGCCGGTGCTCGGCATGGACCTGCCAGAGTTCGCGAAGGACAAGGGTGGCGCGAAGCGCGACTTCGTCTTCATCGTCGACGAGTCGCTGGTTAACGAGTGCCAGGAGCCGCGCCAGATGGTATTCGTCGCCGACGTCACCGACGAGAAGAACCCGATCGGCGTCGCCACCTTCAACGTGCCCGAATCGAGCGGCGACTTCTGCGCGCGCGGTGGGCGCTTCGGCTCGCACTCGTCGAACGAGCACCAGCCGAAGATGTACGCGGGCAAGACGCTGTTCTTCGCCTGGTTCAACGCCGGCGTGCGCGCGGTCGACATCCGCGACCCGTACCATCCGCGCGAGATCGGCTACTACATCCCGGCGACCAACGAGAACACCGACAAGCGCTGCATCAAAACGGAACAGGGCGAGCGCTGCAAGGTAGCGATCCAGACCAACAACGTCGACGTCGACGACCGCGGCTATGTCTACATCGTCGACCGCGCGAATACGGGGATGCACATCCTCGAGCTCACCAAGAAGGACTGACTTGGAACTGCAGCTGAAAGGCCGGACCGCGCTCGTCACGGGCGCGAGCATGGGCATCGGCCGCGGCATCGCGAAGGCGCTCGCCGCCGAGGGCGTGCGCCTCGCCGTGGTCGCCCGCCGCCGCAATCTGCTGGAAGAGCTGCAGGACGAGCTGAAGACCAAGCTGGTCATCGTCGAGCAGGACTTCATGCAGGAAGGCGCGCCGGAGAGAATCGCCAAGGCGGCGCTCGCCGGCCTCGGCTCGGTCGAGATCCTGGTCAATAACGCCGGCGGCAGCCGCAAGTTCACGCTCGAGGCGAGCGAGCAGCAGTGGGAAGAGGCGATCACGCTCAACTTCACGCGCCAGCGCCAGCTCACGCACCAGCTGCTGGCGCAGATGATGGCGCGCAAGTGGGGTCGCATCATCAACATCACCGGCAAGTCCGAGCCGGAGGGCATCAACGGCGCCTTTGCGGCGAAGGCGGCGATGCACTCGTGGGCGAAAGGCCTCTCGCGCGAGGTCGGCAGGCACGGCATCACCGTCAACTCGATTCCGCCCGGGCGCATCCTGTCCGAGCAGATCCTGCGCAACTACCCGCCGGAGTACCGCAAGAAGCAGAGCGAGGAGGAGATCCCGGTCGGCGAGTATGGTCAGCCCGAGGACATCGCCAACCTGGCCTGCTTTCTTGCTTCGCCCCGGGCCCGCTATATCACGGGCACGGTCATCCCGGTCGATGGTGGTTTGAGAAGGTACCAATTCTGAAACTCATCGTTTTCATCGTTGGATTTTTCGCGGCCCAGGCCTTCGCACAGAGCTACCCTTCAAAACCCATTCGCCTGCTGGTGCCGTTCGCGCCGGGCGGCAGCTCCTCGATCGTGGCGCGGCTCTTCGCCGAGGAGATGCAGAAGGGCCTCGGCCAGCCGATCGTGATCGAGAACAAGGGCGGCGGCGGCGGCAACCTGGCGATGCA
>DASXKY010000128.1:0-12492 GCA_036496555.1 Burkholderiales bacterium
TTGTCCGGTTCGCGACAGAGATTGTCCGATGGTCGCGTGACGGACGCAAGGCGGGCGGCTACGATGCGGTTCATGAAACGCGACTGGCTCGTCCCCTTCATCAATCTCGGCCACCTGCTCGACCATCTGGTGATGCTGGTCTTCCCGACGGTAGTGCTGGCGCTCGCCCGCGAATGGAAGCTGGACTACTCCGACATGATCAAGCTCGCCACCGGCGGCTTCGTCGCCTTCGGCGCGTTCGCAATTCCGGCCGGCTGGCTCGCCGATCACTGGAGCCGCTACAAGATGATGGCGGTGTTCTTCTTCGGCATCGGCGGCGCGCTGTTCCTCACCGGTTTCGCCAACTCGCCCTGGCAGATCGCTGCCGGGCTGGTCCTGACCGGCATGTTCGCGGCGATCTACCACCCGGTCGGCATCGCGATGCTGGTGTCCTCGCCGAAGAACCTCGGCATGGCGCTGGGCTGGAACGGGCTGTGGGGCAATCTCGGCCTCGCTTTTGCCGCCATAGTCTCGGGCGCGCTGATGGACTGGCAGGGTTGGCGCGCCGCGTTCTTCGTGCCGGGAATCGCGGCGATCGCCGCGGGCGTCGCGTTTCTTCTCCTGGTGCCCGACCCGGGCCCGGTCAAGAAGAAGTCGAAGACCATCGGCCTGCATCTCGACGTGCGCACCATGGCGCAGATCTTCGTCATCCTGCTCGTCGCCACCGCCTGCGGCGGCGTGATCTTCAACTCCACCACGGTGGCGATGCCCAAGATTTTCGACGAGCGGCTAAGGGCGCTGACGCAGAGCAACTTCGGGATCGGCGCGCTGGTCGCGATCGTCTACTCGGTGGCCGCTTTCGCCCAGGTGCTGATGGGCACGCTGATGAGCCGCTTCGACATGAAGCCGCTCATGATCGGCGTCGGCCTGGTGCAGATTCCGCTGCTGTTCGCGGCGGCAAACCTCGACGGCTGGGCGCTGCTGGTCGTGGCGCTGCTGATGATGATGGCGATCTTCGGGCAGATCCCGCTCAACGACGGCATCGTCGGCAAGTACGTCGCTGACGAGTACCGCGCGCGCGTGCTGTCGGTGCGCTACGTCGTTTCGCTTGGCGTGGCGTCGGTGGCGGTGCCGATGATCGCGCTTCTGCACCGGACCGAGGGCGGCTTCCGCAACGTTTTCCTGGTGCTGGCGCTGCTTGCCACGGCGATCTTCGCTTCGGCGCTGTTCTTCCCCTCGCGCCAGAGGATGCAAGCGGCTCAGGCCGCTGCTTTGTAGGTATCCAGCTTCGTTCTTTCTCGTTCGAGGGCCGCGGCGAGCGGTGCGCCCTTCATTGCGCTTTCCACGTGGCTTTTCAATTCGGGAAACGATGCCGGGTCGATGCCGGCATAGCCGCCCCAACGCAAGAGCGTGAACGCGTACGCATCCTGCAGCACGCCGAAGCGTAGTTCCTTCAGGCGCTGGTCGAGGCGCGCAAGATAATCGCGGAAGGCCTCGGCCGCCTTGCGCTTCACCTCGGCCTTGCCGGCGTCGCTCTCGGCGAAGCGCTCCGGAAAGAAGACCCGCGTAAAGGTGGTGTGCGGCGTGCTGTTCATCCAGGCGAGCTGCGACAGTGCGACCGAGCGCTTCCATGGGTCGCTCGGCAGCAGCCCGGCCTTGGGGAAGCTGCGGTCAAGGAAGTCGGCAATGGCGACAATCTGCGTCAACGGCCTGCCGTCGGCGAGCAGCACCGGAACCTGACCGTCGGGGTTCATCTGCAGGTATTCGGGCGTCTTGTGCTCGCCCTTGTGCAGCTTGACGAGCTTCGGCGCGAAATTCTGGCCGGTCGCGGCCTTGATCGCCTCCAGCCCGCTGTGCGGGACGAACGAGCAGGCGCCGGGGGCGAAAAATAGTTCGAGATGCATGCGAGCTCGAGTTTAGGCGACCGCCGTCGGCCGCGGCGCGGTTTGCTGGATTCGTTCTTTTCCGGAAAAAACCAGATAGTGACGGCCGCTGGCGCGACCGAGCATGGTGATGCCGACTTTGTTCGCGATCGAGTGGCCCATCTGCGTAAGGCCCGAGCGCGAGACGAGGAACGGAATGCCCATCTGCGCGCACTTGATCACCATCTCCGAGGTGAGCCGCCCGGTGGTGTAGAAAACCTTGTCCGAGCCATCGATGCCGTCGAGCCACATGAAGCCGGCGATGGCGTCTACGGCGTTGTGGCGGCCGACGTCCTCGACGAACATCAGGATCTCGCCGCCGAGCGTGGCGAGCGCGCAGCCGTGCACGGCGCCGGACTGCTTGTAGATGGTCTCGTGCTTGCGCACCTTCTCGAGGAGCACGAAAAGGTTGCTGTCTTCGAGGAGGACATCGTTCCTCAGCCTGATCTGGTCGATCTCCTCCATCAGGTTGCCGAACATGGTCCCTTGCCCGCAGCCCGAGGTGACCGTCTTCTTGTCGAGGTCGACCTCGTTCCTGCGGTAAGTAGTGACCGCGACCGAGTCGGTTTCCCAGTCGACCTGCACCGAGGCGAGGTCGTCGATCGAGTTCACCAGCCGCTGGTTGCGCAGGTAGCCGATGATCAGCGCCTCGGGCGCGTGCCCCAGCGTCATCAGCGTGACCAGCTCGCGCTTGTCGAGGTAGAGCGTGAGCGGATGCTCGCCGGCGATCGCCGTCGGCACCATTTCACCCTTCTCGTTGTAGGCCTCGACCTCGAAAGTAGCCGGGCGCGCAGCGTTGGTGAGCTTGGGTCTAGCCACCGATGTAGGACATCTCTACTTTTGCGGCTTTCGCCGTCTCCGCCGTTCTGATTTCGGAATAGCCGTCGCTGCGCTTCTGCCACACGGCGGCGATGTCGTTGCGGATATCGTCGTCGGAGGCGCCGCCGCGCAGCAGGCTCTTGAGGTCGTGCCCGGTTTGCGCGAAGAGGCAGGTGTAGAGCGAGCCTTCGGTTGACAGTCGCAGGCGGTTGCAGCTGGCGCAGAACGCCTGGGTCACCGACGAGATGACGCCGATCTCGCCCGCGCCGTCGACATAGCGCCAGCGCTCGGCGACTTCGCCGGCGTAGTTGGCGCCGACCGGCTCGAGCTGCCAGCGCTCGGAGATGCGGCGCACGACTTTGGCCGACGGCACGACGTCGTCCATGCGCCAGCCGTTGGTGCTGCCGACGTCCATGAACTCGATGAAGCGGATGATGTGACCGCTGCCGCGCCAGCGCTCCGCCATCTGCAGGATGCCGGCGTCGTTCACGCCGCGCTTCACCACCATGTTGATCTTGACCGGGTCGAGGCCGGCGGCCGACGCCGCCTCGATGCCCTCGATCACCTTGGCGACCGGGAAATCGGCGTCGTTCATCGCGCGGAAAGTGGCGTCGTCGAGCGAGTCGAGGCTGACGGTGACGCGGTTGAGGCCCGCGCGCGCCAGCTTCTCGGCTTGCTTTGCGAGCAAGGAGCCGTTGGTCGTCAGGGTGATTTCGACTTTCAAGTCCTTCAGCAAGGAGATCAGCCGATCGAGATCCCGGCGAATCAACGGCTCGCCGCCGGTGAGGCGGATCTTCTCCACGCCGAGGCCGACGAAAATGCGCGCGAGGCGCGCGATCTCCTCGAAGCTGAGGATCGCCTCGTGCGGCAGGAAGCGATAGCTCGTGTCGAAGACCTCGCGCGGCATGCAGTACGTGCAGCGGAAGTTGCAGCGGTCGGTGACCGAGATGCGCAAATCGCGCAGCGGCCGGCCGCGCGTGTCGGCGAGCGGGCCGCCGGAGAATGCCGGCGCCGCACTGCGCGTCGTGCGCACCTGCAGCGGAATGACCTTCGTCGTCATGGTGTTTTTGCCTGAAAAATCATAGCAGAAGGCTGAACTGAGCTATAGTGGTCAAGCTAGGAAATGCGCTTCATATGATCGAAAAACCGCGCAAGACCATCGCTGTCGTGATGCAGCGGCGCGCCTCGCAGAGCAAATGGGTCGACCATGTGTGGGAGCCGTGGAGCGTGCTACCTGGATATGAGGGCGAGACCGCGCCACGGCAACTGGTGAACGAGCCCGGGGTCGCGCAGTTCCTGCATCCCGGCCTCGAGCTGGAGTTGCACAGGGACGAACTGGAAGGCTACTACCTCAACGTCTCCGCGCCGGAGCCGCGCGTTTTTGTGCTGTGGCGCATGGAGGGCGAGCAGGCGTTGCCGCTTCAGGTCACTGCGAGCTCCGAGGAAGGCGCGCGCTGGCTCGACGGCGGGCACTCGGTCGACGGCGTGGCGATGCCGCCGGAGATCTACGCCTGGGTCGGCGAGTACGTCGAGAAGAACTACCGCCCCGAGCCGCAGGCGCGTATCAAGCCGCGCTCGTTCGTGCACCCGAAGGACCGCCGCTGATGGCCGACGAGAAGGAAAACTTCCTCGGCCGCTGGTCGCGCCTGAAGCAAGAGGCGGAAAAGGAAAAATCCGTTCCGCAGGAGACGGCGTCGAACGAGCGCCCGCCCGAGCTGCCGCCGATCGAGCGGCTCACCGCCGATTCGGAATTCTCGGGCTTCATGCACCCGAAGGTGAGCGACGCGCTGCGCCGCGCCGCGTTGAAGAAGCTCTTCGCCGACCCGCACTTCAACATTCCGGACCCGTTCGAGCCCTATTCAGGCGACTGGACCGTCGGTGAGCCGATTCCGGAGGAGATGCTGGCGACGCTGAACCAGGCGCGCACACTGCTCTTCCCGGACAAGGACAAGCAGAAAGAAAAAGAGCAGAAGCAGGTCGCCGAGGGGCAGCCGGAGAAATCCGCGAAGAAAGACGATGAGCTTGGAAGGCAAGACGCTTAAGGTCTGCAGCTGCAACAAGACCGTGGCGCTCGACGCCAGGGCGCTCGCCGACGCGCTGAAGCTCGGCGCGCCGCTCAAGGTGCACGAGCAGCTCTGCCGCAAGGACGCCGGCGCGTTCCAGGCCGCGCTCGGCGGCGCCGACGAGGTGGTGGTCGCCTGCACGCAGGAGTCCACGCTGTTCCGCGAGCTCGCCGGCGAGTCCCCGGCGAAGCTCACCTTCGTCAACGTGCGCGAGCTCGGCGGCTGGTCGGCCGAGCAGCCGACGCCGAAGATCGCGGCGCTCCTCGCCGCCGCGGCGCTGCCGGAGCCCGAGCCGGCGCCGGCGGTCGAGTTCAAGTCCGCCGGGCAGCTGCTGATCATCGGCCCCGGCGCCGCCGCGCTCGACTGGGCCGAGCGGCTGTCCGGCCAGCTCGAGGTGTGCGTGCTCGCCACCGACCGCTCCGGCGAGCTGCCGCTCGAGCGCAGATTCCCGGTCTGGTCCGGCAGCGTGAAGAAGCTCTCCGGCTGGCTCGGCGCGTTCGAGCTCGAATGGACGCAGGACAACCCGATCGACCTCGAGCTCTGCACGCGCTGCAACGCCTGCCTGCGCGCGTGCCCCGAGGACGCGATCGATTTCAGCTACCAGGTGGACCTGGCGAAGTGCAAGGCGCACCGCGACTGCGTGAAGGCCTGCGGCGAGATCGGTGCGATCGATTTCGCTAGGCAAGACGATTCGAGGAAGGACGCCTTCGACCTGGTGCTGGACCTCTCGCGGCAGCCGCTGATCCGCCTGCCGCAGCCGCCGCAGGGCTACCTCGCGCCTGGCGACGACCCGCTAGAGCAGGCGCTCGCCGCGCAGCAGCTGAGCGCGCTCGTCGGCGAGTTCGAGAAGCCGAAGTTCTTCGAGTACAAGGCGAAGATCTGCGCTCACAGCCGCTCGGGAAAGCAGGGCTGCAATGCCTGCCTCGAGGTCTGCTCGAGCGGCGCCATCCGCGCCGACGGCGATCACGTGAAGGTCGAGCCGCACCTGTGCGCCGGCTGCGGCGGCTGCGCCACGGTGTGCCCGTCGGGCGCCATGACCTACGCCTATCCGAAGGCGCCGGACACGGGCGCGCGCCTGAAAACGCTTCTCGCGACCTACCGGGCCGCCGGCGGCAAGGACGCCTGCATCTTGATCCACGATGCCGACCAAGGTCGTCTTAATCTGCTTTCTTTTGGAAGAAAAGAAAAAGGCTTACCTGGACGCGTGATCCCGCTCGAGGTATTCCACGTCGCCTCGCTCGGCATCGACACGATGCTCGCCGCGATCGCCTACGGCGCGAGCCAGGTCGTCGTGCTGTCCACCGAGAAGGTCGCCGAAACTTACGTCGCTGCTCTGAAGAAGCAGATGCAGTACGCGCAGACGATTGTCACAGAGCTCGGATACGGCGGAAAACATTTTTCCATCATCGAAAACCCTGCGGCCCTGTGGGATCTGCAGGGCGCGACTACGGTGGGAAAACCCGCCACTTTCAATCTGTCGACCGAAAAACGCACCTCGCTCGATTTCGCGATAGATCATCTTGCAAAGGAAGCGAAGGACAAGAAAGAGAGCATCCCGCTTCCGCTCGGCGCGCCGTTCGGCGCGCTGCAGGTGAACAAGCAGACCTGCACTCTGTGCAAGGCCTGCATCGGCGCGTGCCCGGAGTCGGCGCTGATCGACTCGCAGGAAGCGCCGGTGCTGCGATTTATCGAGCGCAACTGCGTGCAGTGCGGGCTGTGCGCGAATACCTGCCCGGAGCAGGCGATTTCCCTGGTCCCGAGGCTGTTGATGGGGGACCAGGCGAAGCAGCCGGTGACGCTCCACGAGGCCGAGCCGTTCAACTGCGTGCGCTGCGGCAAGCCCTTCGGCACGAAGCGGATGGTCGACAACATGCTCGGCAAGCTCGGCGCTCACTCGATGTTCGCCGGCGGCACCCGGCGGCTGCAGATGTGCGGCGACTGCCGCGTCGTCGACATGATGGAGAACAAGACCGAGTCCTCCATCTTCGATTTCAAGAATTGAAATGAGCCAGACCGTGCAATTCGTCGCGCCGGAGGAGCTGGCGCGGGCGAACTTCTACGCGCTGATCGCGCGGCTGTTCTACGCCTCGCCCGACGCGCAGCTCGTCGCCGAGCTGCGCCAGGCGCAGCCGATCGGAGGCGAGGGCATGCTGGCCGCCGCCTGGCGTGAGATGGTCGAAGCCTGCGCTAGCGCCTTCCCGGTCACGCTCGAGAACGAGCACACCGTTCTTTTCGTCGGCACCGGCAAGGCGGAAGTGACGCCCTACCTCTCGCACTACGTGATGAAATATTCGAGCGAGAACCCGCTCGTCGAGCTGCGCCAGCAGCTCTCGGCGTGGCGCATCGGTCGCCGGGAGGAAGTGCCGGAGTATGAAGACCACATCTCGGGCATCTTCGAGGCGATGCGCTTCGCTATTGCGACGCAACAAAGAAGCTACGAGGAGCAGCGCAAGTTCTTCGGGCGATTCATCTATCCGGGCGCCAGCGCATTTTGCAATGCGGTAATCGCCTCGCCCAATGCGCGCTTCTATCGCCCGGTCGCGCGCTTCGCGCATGCCTTCCTCGAGATTGAAAAGACCGCGTTCGAGATGGACGGATAAGAGTCAGTCGAGAGCGGTTCTCAACACTATGTTTATTCCTGAGACCGTCTCTCAAAAACACTCTTCACGGCGCTTGTCTCAAAGGAATTTGAGAGGTAAGTTCGCTCTGATTCATATGAACCGCAGTGCATAGGAGGAGGCTTCATGACCGAAAAGAGAGCCAAACTTTCCAGACGTAACTTCGTGCTGACGATGGGGGCTGGCGGCGCAGCGGCCACCGCGGCGGCCGTGATGACCAGGGCCCCGGCGGTATCCTCGAAAAATTCCGACGACAAGCGCGCGACGGCGGGCTATCAAGCCTCCGAGCACGTGAACAACTACTACCGCACTGCGAAGGTCTGAGGAGAATCCGATGCTTCTGACCCGCAAAGCGACCAGCCACGCCGCGCCGCAAGCCCGACTCGCCCGCGCCGTTTCCGGCACCGCGCCGAAGACGATGGACCGCCGCACGTTCCTCAAGCGTTCCGGCATTGGCGTAGGAGCCGGCGCGGTCGCTTCGCAGTTGCCCTTCAGCATGATGGGCGAAGCGCAGGCGAAGGAGGGCGACGGCAAGGTCGAGGTGAAGCGCACCGTCTGCACGCACTGCTCGGTCGGCTGCGCCATCGACGCGGTGGTGCAGGACGGCGTGTGGGTCCGCCAGGAGCCGGTGTTCGACTCGCCGCTCAACCTCGGCGCGCACTGCGCGAAGGGCGCCTCGGTGCGCGAGCACGGCATGACGCACGACTCGCACCGCCTCAAGTACCCGATGAAGCTCGAGGACGGCAAGTGGAAGCGCATCTCCTGGGACACCGCCTACGACGAGATCTCGAGCAAGATGCTCGAGATCCGCAAGCAGAGCGGCCCGGACGCGCTGTTCCTGGTCGGCTCGTCGAAGCACAACAACGAACAGTCCGAGCTGCTGTGCAAGTGGGCGCGGCTCTGGGGCAGCAACAACACCGATCACCAGGCGCGCATCTGCCACTCCACCACCGTGGCGGGGCTGGGTCAGACCTGGGGCTACGGGGCGATGACCAACTCCTACAACGACGAGCAGAACTCGAAGTCGCTGATGTTCCTCGGCTCGAACGCCGCCGAGGCGCACCCGGTGTCGATGCTGCACACCCTGCATGCCAAGGAGAACGGCTGCAAGGTAATCGTGGTCGATCCGCGCTACACGCGCACCGCGGCCAAGGCCGACCTGTATGTCCGCCATCGCTCGGGTAGCGACGTGGCGTTCATCTTCGGCTTGCTCCACCACATTTTCAAGAACGGCTGGGAAGACAAGAAGTACATCCATGACCGCGTCTACGGCATGGACGATGTGAAGAAGGAAGTGCTGGCGAAGTGGACGCCCGACAAGGTGACCGAGGTCACCGGCGTGCCCGAGGAGCAGGTCTACCAGGTCGCCAAGATCCTGTCCGAGAACCGGCCGGGCTTCGTCATTTGGGCGATGGGCCAGACCCAGCACACCAACGCCAACGCCATCGTGCGCGCGAGCAACATCCTCATGCTTTCGCTCGGCAACGTCGGACGCTCGGGCGGCGGCTGCAATGTCTACCGCGGCCACGACAACGTGCAGGGCGCGACCGACGTCGGCCCCAACCCCGATACGCTTCCCGGCTATTACCCGGTGGCGGTACCCGGCTCCTGGGTGCACTGGGCGAAAGTGTGGAACGTCGACCTCGACTGGCTGAAGAAACGCTACGCCTCCGAGGCGCTGATGGCGCGGCCCGGCATGACGGTCTCGCGCTGGATCGATGGCGTGACGGAGAGGAACGAGGCCATCGACCAGGACTCGAACCTGCGCATGATCTTCTTCTGGGGCCACGCACCCAACTCGCAGACGCGCGGTTCGGAGATGATCGAGGCGATGAAGAAGCTCGACCTGATGGTGGTGGTGGATCCGTACCCCTCGGCGAGCGCCGCGATGTTCGCCAAGGTGCGCAAGGACGGCGCCTACCTGCTGCCGGTGGCGACCCAGTTCGAGACCGAGGGCTCGGTGACCGCGTCCAACCGCTCGCTGCAATGGCGCGAGCGCGTGATCGAGCCGCTGTTCGAATCGCGCACCGACCACATGATCATGTACCAGCTCGCGCAGAAGCTCGGCTTCGCCGACCAGTTCATCGGCAAGAAGGACGGCAAGCAGGTCCTGCGACTGGTGAAGGGCAAGGGCGGCATGGAAGAGCCGTCGATGGAAGACACGCTGAGGAACGAGATCAACGCCGGCTGCTGGACCATCGGCTACACCGGCCAGTCGCCCGAGCGTCTCCAGGCGCACATGCGGAACATGCACGTCTTCGACATCAAGTCGACGCGCGCGAGGGGCGGCAAGGACGCGAAGACCGGCTACGACCTGACCGGCGACTACTACGGCCTGCCCTGGCCCTGCTATGGCACCGACAAGATCAAGCACCCCGGCACGCCGCTGCTTTACGACACGCACAAGCACCCGATGGACGGCGGCCACGCCTTCCGCGCGCTGTTCGGCATCGAGAAGGACGGCGTCAACTTGCTGGCCGAGGACGGCGTGGCCTGCAAAGGCAGCGACATCACCACCGGCTATCCGCAGTTCGACCATGTGCTGCTGAAGAAGCTGGGCTGGTGGGACGAGCTGAGCGACGAGGAGAAGAAGGAAGCCGAGGGCAAGACCTGGGCGAACGACCTCTCCGGCGGCATCCAGCGCGTCGCCATGAAGCACGGCTGCAGTCCCTTCGGCAATGCGAAGGCGCGCGCGGTCGTGTGGAACTGGCCGGATCCGATTCCGCAGCACCGCGAGCCGCTGTTCAGCCCGCGCCCGGACCTGGTCGCGAAGTACCCGAACCACGACGACGTCAAGGTCTTCTGGCGCCTGCCGACCCTGTTCAAGTCGATCCAGGACCAGGCGATAAAGGACGGCGTGGCGAAGAGCTTCCCGCTGATCCTCACCAGCGGCCGGCTGGTCGAGTACGAGGGTGGCGGCGAGGAGACGCGTTCCAACCCCTGGCTCGCCGAGCTGCAGCAGGACAACTTCGTCGAGATCAGCCCCAAGGCGGCCGCCGACCGCGGCGTCAAGAACGGCGAGTACGTCTGGGTGAGCACGCCGGGCAAGAACGGCAACGGCAGCAACGTGCGCCTGAAGGTCAAGGCGCTCGTCACCGAACGCGTGGGCGACGACACCTGCTTCATCCCGTTCCACTTCTCGGGTTGGTGGCAGGGCGAGGACATGCTGCCGTACTACCCGGAGGGCGCGGCGCCGATCGTGCGCGGTGAGGCGGTCAATACCGCCACCACCTACGGCTACGACCGCATAACGATGATGCAGGAAAGCAAGACGACGCTCTGCCAGGTCGCGAAGGCATAAGGAGAACCGCCATGGCAAGAATGAAGTTCCTGTGTGACGCCGAGCGCTGCATCGAGTGCAACGGCTGCGTCACGGCTTGCAAGAACGAGAACGAGGTGCCCTGGGGCGTGAACCGCCGCCGCGTCGTCACGATCAACGACGGCGTGGTGGGCGCCGAGAAATCGATCTCGGTCGCCTGCATGCACTGCTCGGACGCGCCCTGCATGGCGGTATGCCCTGTCGACTGCTTCTACCGCACGCCCGACGGCGTAGTGCTGCACGACAAGGACCTCTGCATCGGCTGCGGCTACTGCTTCTATGCCTGTCCGTTCGGTGCCCCGCAGTTCCCGCAAGCGGGCGCCTTCGGTCTGCGCGGCAAGATGGACAAGTGCACCTTCTGCGCCGGCGGCCCCGAGACCGACCGCAGCGAGGCCGAGTTCAAGAAGTACGGCCGCAACCGCCTGGCCGAAGGCAAGCTGCCCGCCTGCGCCGAGATGTGCTCCACCAAGGCGCTGCTCGGCGGCGACGGCGACGTGATCGCGGATATCTACCGCGAGCGCGTCCTTCGTCGCGGCAAGGGCTCCGAGGTATGGGGCTGGGGAACGGCCTACGGTCCGGGCCGCCCGGGCGCGCAGCCTCCGGCCGCGGCGCCAGCGAGGAAGTCATGAGGCTGGTCCTCGCGGCGCTGCTCGCTTCGTTTGCGCTCGCCGCGTGCGTCGAGCGCGAGCAGGTCGTCGAGCAGCAGTCCGAGAAGCGCTACCAGGGAAAGCGCGACGGCCTCCCGTGGGACAACGAGTCGCCGATCGCCGAGATGCGCGGCGGCAAGTGGACCAAGGGCAACGAGACGAGCTGGGAAGAGCAGATCAAGCAGCGCCAGCTCTCTCAGAACGAGTACAAACGCATCGACCAGTAGTCAGGTGGAGCGGCGTCGCAAAACTTGGAGGGTCGGATGAGGATTCTTTTCCTGGCGGTGGCGTTCCTGTTCGCCGGCATCGCTTTCGCGCAACCGGCGCCGAAGGACGATCCTGCGCCGCTCACGCCCGAGCAGTCGCAGCGCGAGCGTCAGACCACCCAGCCGGGCAACAACGCGCCGGTCTGGCGCGAAGTGCAGCGCGGCACGCCGAACTACACCAGCATCCCCGGCCGGGAGACCGACGTTCTGATCCAGCCGCAGGCGCGCTTCCCAGGCCAAGCGGTCCGCTCCACGGCAGGGGAAGCCTGGCGGCAGTTCCGCAACGGGCCGGTGACCTTCTGGGGCGGCTGGCTCGTCATGCTGGTCCTGCTCGCGATAGCGGTGCTGTACTTCGGCAAGGGGCCGGTGCGGCTGCAGCACGGGCTGAGCGGACGCAAGATCCTGCGTTTCACGCTCAACGAGCGGGTGATCCATTGGAGCGTGGCGATCAGCTTCTGCATTCTCGGTCTCAGCGGGCTGCTGATGCTGTTCGGCAAGTACGTCCTGCTGCCGGTCATCGGCCACACGCTGTTCGGCTGGCTCACCAACCTCGGCAAGAACCTGCACAACTTCGTGGCGCCCTGGTTCATCGTCTCGATCCTGGCCATGGTGGTGGTGTACATCCGCGACAACTTCCCGCGCTGGTACGACCTGCGCTGGCTCGCTCGCGCCTGGGCGTTCGTCCTGAAGAACGAGGAGGTACCCTCCGGGCGCTACAACGCGGGCGAGAAGGCATGGTTCTGGCTCGGCGTGATCGGCCTGAGCATCGTGATGAGCTGGTCCGGCGTCGTGTTGCTGTTCCCGAATTTCGACCAGACGCGCGCGGTCATGCAGGACGCTTGGATCTGGCACGTCTGCG
>DASXKY010000129.1:0-52009 GCA_036496555.1 Burkholderiales bacterium
TTCATGCTGCAGGAGCTGGTGCTCTCGATCGTCGAGACCTACATGGCGCGCAAGCGCGCCTCCTCGCCGCTGTGGCGCGGCTCGCGCTTCGAGGACAGCCGCATCCGCCGCGCCATCGCGCTCTTGCGCGCGCGGCCGAACAAGGATCTCAGCATCGACGAGCTGGCGAGCCAGGTCGGCCTGTCGCGCTCGCGCTTCTACGATCTGTTCCAGCTCTGCACCGGCTTCTCGCCGCGCGCCTACCTCGACATGCTGTGCGTCGAGACCGCCATCTCGCGACTCTCGTCGGGCCAGGGCAAGATCGCGGAGGTCTCGGCCGAGCTCGGCTTCTCGGCGCAGAGCAACTTCACCCGCTTCTTCCTGAATCAGGTCGGCGTGCCGCCGTCGGAATACCGCCGCGCCAGCACGCGCCCCGGCCCGGAAGATCCGCAGGAACCCAAGCCCGCGCAGTAACCCGCTCCGATAGAATCGGAGCCCATGGCTGACCGCAAGTTCGGCATCGAGACGCTCTGCCTGCACGCGGGGCAGATTCCCGACCCGGCCACCGGCGCGCGCGCCGCGCCGATCTACCAGACCACTTCGTTCGTGTTCGACTCCGCCGAGCACGCCGCGAGCCTGTTCAATCTGCAGACCTTCGGCAACGTCTACACGCGCATTTCCAACCCGACGGTGGCGGTGTTCGAGGAGCGCATGGCGGCGATCGAGGGCGGCCGCTCGGCGCTCGCCGCGGCGACCGGCCAGGCGGCCGAAATGGTAGCGATCCTCACGCTATGCAGCGGCGGCGACCACATCGTCTCCGCCTCGACGCTCTACGGCGGCACGCACACGCTGCTGCACGTCAACCTGAAGAAGCTCGGCATCGAGACGACCTTCGTCGATCCGGCCGATCCGGAAAATTTCAGAAAAGCGATTCGCAAGAATACCAAGCTCCTGTACGCCGAAACACTGGGCAATCCACTGATCAACGTGGTGGACATCGAGGTCCTGGCGAAAATTGCCCACGAGGCGGAGATCCCGCTGGTCGTCGACAACACCGTGCCCTCGCCCTATCTCTGCCGGCCGATCGAGTGGGGCGCCGACATCGTCGTCCACTCGGCCACCAAGTACATCGGCGGCCACGGCACCACGATGGGCGGCGTGATCGTCGAGTCGGGCAAGTTCAACTGGGGCAACGGCAAGTTTCCCGAGTTCACCACCCCGTCGCCCGGCTACCACGGCGTGATCTTCCACGAGACCTTCGGCGACTTCGGCTACACCATGAAGGCGCGCATGGAGATCATGCGCACCTTCGGGCCCGCGCTGCCGCCGCTCAACGCCTGGCTTCTTCTTCAGGGATTGGAGTCTCTCCCCGTGAGGATGGATCGGCATTGCTCCAACGCGATGGCGGTTGCTGAATTCCTGAAAAAACATCCCAAAGTCGCTTGGGTAAATTACCCGGGACTGCAAGACAACAGGTACTACGGTCTGGCAAAGAAGTACTTCCCGAAAGGTGCGTCCGGCCTGCTGAACTTCGGCGTCAAAGGCGGCACGAAGGCCGGCGAGAAGTTCATCGAGGCGGCGCAGTTCCTCTCGCACCTCGCCAACATCGGCGACGCGAAGACGCTGGTCATCCATCCGGCCTCGACCACGCACCGCCAGATGAGCGAGGAGGAGCAGCTGAAGGCCGGCGTGCGGCCCGACATGATCCGCATCTCGGTGGGCATCGAGTCCATCGACGACATCCTGTGGGACATCGACCAGGCTCTCGAGGAAGCGAGCAAAGCATGATCAGCTACCAGGTCATCGCGCACGGCCAGCCGCTGCAAAAGAAGCTGACCGAAACCCCGAAACCGCAGGGAACGGAAGTGCTCATGCGCATTACCCGCGCGGGCGTCTGCCACTCCGACCTTCACATCTGGGACGGCTACTTCGACCTCGGCGGCGGCAAGCGCTTCTATGTGAAGGATCGCGGCTGCGTGCCGCCGTTCACGCTGGGGCACGAGCCCTTTGGAATCGTCGAGGCGGTCGGGAAGAAGGTGAAAGGCGTGAAGGTCGGCCAGAAGCGGCTCATCTTCCCCTGGATCGGCTGCGGCAAGTGCGCGGTGTGCAAGGCCGGCGAGGACAACTACTGCGTCTCCGGCTCGCGCTTCCTCGGCGTCAACCGCGCCGGCGCGTACTCGACGCACGTCCTCGTGCCCGATCCGAAGTACCTGGTCGATACCACCGGCATCGACGACTCCTTCGCTTCGACCCTCGCCTGCTCGGCGGTCACCGTCTACAGCGCCATCAACAAGCTGCCGAAGCTCGCGCCGAAAGATCGTGTGGCAGTGCTCGGCTGCGGCGGCCTCGGCCTGATCGCGATTTCGGTGCTGCGCGCGAAAGGCGTGAAGAACATCGTCGGCTGCGACATCGATGACGCGAAGCTCGCGGCCGCGCTGAAGCAGGGCGCGAAGACCACCGTCAATACCCGCGCGCCCGACGCGGCGCAGAAGCTCGCCGGCATCGCCGCCGCCGTCGACCTGGTCGGCGCCCCGGCCACCGCGTCGCTCGGCATCGGCGCCCTGCGCAAAGGCGGCCGCTATGTCATCTGCGGCCTGTTCGGCGGCGAGCTGGTCCACCCGCTGCCGCCGATCGCGCAGCGCGCCATCGGCATCGTCGGGTCCTACGTCGGCAACCTGCAGGAACTGAAGGAAGTCGTGGCGCTGGCGAAAAAGAAGAAGATCAAGCCTTCGCCGATCGAGACCCGCCCCGCCGATCAGGCCAATGCGGCACTCGAAGACCTCAAGAACGGCCGCGTGCTCGGCCGCATCGTGCTCAACTTCGAGGCTGCCACAGCGCTTTAGAATCCCCCGCCGATGACTCCCTTCGACTGGAAGAACCCCTACCCTTGGCCGCGCAAGCCCCTGCTGTCGCAGAACGTCGTCTCGACCTCGCAGCCGCTCGCCGCGCAGGCCGGCCTGCAGATGCTCGCCAAGGGCGGCAGCGCGGTGGATGCGATCCTCGCCACCGCGATCACGCTGACGCTGGTCGAGCCGGTCTCGAACGGCATCGGCTCCGACGCCTACGCGATCATCTGGGACGGCAAGAAGATGCACGGCCTGAACGCGTCGGGGCGCTCGCCCGCCGCGTGGACACTCGACTACTTCGCCGGCAAGAGCGCGATGCCGGTGCGCGGCTGGGACACGGTGACGGTGCCGGGCTGCGTCTCGGCCTGGGTCGAGCTGCATGCGAAGTTCGGCAAACTGCCGTTCAAGCGCCTGTTCGAGCAGGCGATCGAATATGGGCGCAAGGGCTTCCTGGTGTCGCCCACGATTGCGGGTCAATGGGCCAATCAGGTGCCGGAACTAAAGAATCAGCCGGGGTTCGCTGACGCGTTCCTGCCGGACGGTCGCCCTCCCTTTCCGGGGCAGCGCTTCAAATTCCCGGCGCACGCGAAGGTGCTGGAAGAGATCGCGTCCACGAAAGGAAAGTCTTTTTACAAAGGCAAGCTGGCGGAGAAGATCGAAGCGGCGGCGAAGAAGCAGGGTGGCGCGATGCGCGCCGCCGACATGGCCGCGCACAAGTCCGACTGGGTGAAGTGCCTGGAGATGGACTACCGCGGCTACACGCTGCACGAGATCCCGCCGAACGGACAGGGCATCGTCGCGCTGATGGCGCTCGGCATGCTCGAGCACTTCGACCTGCGCTCGCATGCGGTCGACGGCCCCGACAGCCTGCACCTGCAGATCGAGGCTATGAAGCTCGCCTTCGCCGACGCGCGGCGCTATGTCGCCGACATCGACTACATGAAGGACGTAACGACTGCTTCTCTCTTGGACAAAGCGTACCTGAAGGAAAGGGCGAAGCTGATCGACCCCAAGCGCGCGCAGGACTTCGGCCACGGCCGTCCGCGCGGCAGCGGCACGGTGTACCTCGCCGCCGCCGACGCGAGCGGCATGATGGTGTCGATGATCCAGTCCAACTACATGGGCTTCGGCTCGGGCGTGGTGGTGGACGGCATCTCGCTGCAGAACCGCGGCGGCACGTTCGTCGTGCAGCCCGGACACCCGAACTGCGTCGGCCCGAAGAAGCGCTCCTACCAGACGATCATCCCCGGCTTCGTGACCAAGGCCGGCAAACCGGTGATGGCCTTCGGCGTGATGGGCGGCACCATGCAGCCGCAGGGCCACGCGCAGGTGATGGTGCGCATTGCCGACTACGGCCAGAGCCCGCAGGCCGCGTGCGACGGCCCGCGCTTCCGCGTCATCCAGGGCATGCAGGTGAGCGTGGAGGACAACATGAGCGCGACAGTCGTCGAGGAGCTGATCCGGCGCGGCCACAAGATCGTCACTGTGGACGACTACAACCAGTTCGGCTGCGCGCAGATCATCTGGAAGCTCGACGGCGGCTACTTCACCGCAAGCGATCCGCGGCGCGACGGCCAGGCGGTGGGATTCTGATGCTAAAAATCTGGGGTCGCCCCAATTCGGTCAACGTGAAAAAGGCCCTGTGGATCGCCGAAGAACTCGCCCTGAAGTACGAGCGCGTCGACGCCGGGATGCAGTTCGGCGTCACGAAGACGCCCGAGTACCTGAGGATGAACCCGAACTCGCTGGTGCCGACCATCGAGGACGACGGCTTCGTGCTGTGGGAATCGCACGCCATCGTGCGCTACCTGTCGGCGAAGCACAGCATGGGCAAGCTTTGCCCGTCTGACCTCAAGGACCGCGCCGACGCCGAGCGCTGGATGGACTGGGCGTTTACCTTTCAGAACGCGATGCGCGCCGTGTTCTGGGGCCTCATCCGCACGCCGCCCGAGAAGCGCGACGCCAAAGCGATCGAGGACGGCCGCCTGCAGAGCATCCGGTTGGCGGAGATCCTCGACAAACATCTGCAGGGAAAGTCGTACGTAACCGGCTCAGCGTTCACGATGGGCGACATTCCCATCGGCTGCGAGGTGCAGCGCTACATGCGCGTGCCGGTCGAGCGGCCAAAGCTCGCGGCGCTCGAAGCCTGGTTCGAGCGGCTGCGCCAGCGGCCGCCGTTCACGAAGTTCGTCGACATCCCGCTGACGTGAGCGCCGCGCGGACGTCGCGCTTGCTTTCGGCGAGCGCCGCGACACGCTCGTAGAACTCCTTCAGGTCACCGCCGCAGCCGCCGAGCAGCGCCTGGAACTGCGGCACGAGCTCGGTATAGACCGCGATCGAAGCGAGATACGCATTGTTCTCCTCCGCCGGAATGCTCGGATAGTCGGCGCGCAGCTTCGCGTACTGCTCCTGCTTGCGCCTCAGTCTGTCTGCTTCGGGGATGTTCTCGGCATAGAGCGCAGCGAGATTCTTGCGGGTCTCCGCGACACGGGCAGCGAAAGCCTGCCGGCGCTGGCGCCCGGCGCGCAGCGCCTCGAGCTCGCTGCCGCGGCCAGCGGCCTCGAGCCAGCGCTTGACGCCCTCCTCCTCCACCGTCACCGCGAAGGATTCGTTGAAGGTGGTATCGCCCTTCAGGTACACGCGCTGGTGCGCGAGCTCGTGGAACATGAGCCGCGCGAGCTGGATGTCTGGGTAGGCGATGAAGCTCGAGAGCAGCGGATCGTCGAACCAGCCGAGCGTCGAGTACGCCGGCACGCCGCCGACGAACACGTCGTAGCCCTCGCCGCGCAGCCTGGCTGCGTGGCGGCGCGCCTCGTCCTCGGAGAAGAAGCCGCGGTACGCGACGCAGCCGGTGAAGGGAAAGCACTCGCGCTTCGGCTCGATCGAGAAGCGCGGCGCTGCGTAGACGTTCCACACCGGGTAAGGCCGGTCGAGCTCGGCGTAGCTCGCGAAGCTGCCGTTCGCCGGCAGGGCCAGCTGCAGCGTGGCGAACTCGCGGATCGAGCGCGCGATCTGCAGCCGGCCGCGCAGCTCGGGCGGCGTCGCCGGGTCGGCGAGCCACGCCTCCACCGGCCGCGCCGAGTTAATCAGGCCGAGCTGCCCGCAGATCGCCTGCGAGTAGTACGAAAGCGACTCGCACCCGGCCGCGAAAACCAACAAGAGGAGGAGAAATTTCTTCATTCAAAGCGCCCGCCGGCGAGAAATTTCTCGACCAGCCTGCCCACCTGCCCGGAAACGATCAGCACGCTATGGCCCTGGGGAACCAGCGCCCGGGCGGTCATGCCGTCGACCGTAGTCTCCGACACGCAAACCACGCCATCGTTCGCGCCCGGCAGGCGGCCGAAAGCGCGGCCGAGGCCGAGCGCGACGGTGCCGGCGATCACGCCGAGCGGCTCGCGCCGCCGCCAGCACGCCTCGCGCTCCTCCCACAGCGGGCCGCAGGCGCCCATCATCCAGCGCCCCGTGCGATGGCCGCCGAAGCGCCGGCCGGCGAGGCAGCCGCGCACCGGCGCGCCGAGCAGCAGCGCCGAGCAGGCTGGAACCTCCGGATGGCGGTTAAGCATTTCCAGAACCATCACGCCACCGAGGCTGTGCCCGACGTAGTGAATTTTGTTGTGGGGTAAAAACTTGGCCAGGCGATCCACGTTCGCATCGAAAGGACTGCGGCCCCGGTAGGCAAACACATGCGTCCGATAGCCGAGGCGCGCAAGCCGCAGGGCGAGCACTGCCATCGCCGCGCCGGGCATCCACAGCCCCGGCACCAGTATCACGTCGCCGTTCACTCTCGCTTTTCAGCGACGGCGAAGATGGCGCTCGCGCGCACGATGCGGCTCTCGCCGCACAGGAGGTAGCCGTTGGCGAAGGCGAGGCGGCTGCCGACGCGCTGGATCTCGATCGCCGACTCGATCCAGTCGCCGATGTGCGCGGCGCCGGCGTAGTCGATGGCGAGGTGCGCGGTGACGAAGCTCTTGCCGCCGGTCTTGGCGAGCATGGCGTAGCCGAGCGCGAGGTCGGCGATGGTCGCGAGCAAGCCGCCGTGACAGATGCCGCGCGAGTTGGTGTGCTTCTCCTCGATGCGCACGCCGATCGACACCGCGTCGCCGCGGCGGCGCTCGTACAGCGGGCCGACCAGCGCGTTGAACGGCGAGAGTCGCGGGATGGCGTGGAAACCGTCGGGTGACTGCTTCACTTCGTTGCCTTCATTTTCCCTTTTTCACCAGCTCGAGCAGTGCGCGCGCACGATGAGCCACCGGATAGTCGACCATCTGCCCGTCGACCTGTACCGCCGCCTCGCCGCGTGCCTCGGCCTGCGCGAAAGCGGCGACGATGCGCTCGGCGCTCGCTACTTCCTCGGCGCCCGGCATGTAGGCGGCGTTCACCGGCGCGAGCTGATCCGGATGCACGCACAGGCGCCCCTGGAAGCCGCCGCGGCGGCTGCGCTCGAGCGCGCGCTGGAAGGCTGCGGTCTCCTTGAAGTGGAACCAGGGGCTGTCGAGCGGGTTTTCGTAACCTGCGGCGCGCGAGGCGAGCACCACGCGGGCACGCGCGTCGGCGAGCTCGGGCTCGTCGAGCGTCGGCGAAAGGCCGAGGTCGTGGCCGTAGTCGGCGGCGCCGAAGGCGACGCGCTTGACGCGGAACGGCCCCGGGTAAGGCCGCAGGCTGCGCGCCTGCAGGATGCGGTCGATGCGCTGCACGCCCGCCGCCGTCTCGACCTGCGGCATGAGATCGATCGAGCCCGGCGCGATGCCGCGCTCGAGCTCGAGGTTCCAGATGAGCCAGTCTACGGCGTGGAGATCGGCGGCGCTTTCTACCTTGGGCAGCACCACACCGTCGACGCCCTTGGAGACGGTCGCCATCAGGTCGCCGTGGCAGAAGCGGCTCGACGGCGCGTTCACCCGCACGTAACCGCGGCCACGGCGCGGGCGCAGCAGCGCGTCGGCCACCGCCTTGCGCGTCGCCTCTTTCTCCGCGTCGGCGACCGAGTCCTCGAGGTCGACGATCACCGCGTCGGCTTCGAGCGTGAGCGCCTTCTCGACGCGCCGCGCGACGTTGCCTGGCGCGAACAGGAACGAGCGGTTCAGCGTCATCGAATCACCTTGCGTTCGCTCCATGCGGGATAGGGCGCCGAGCGCTCGTCCTTCGGCAGCGGCGCCGGCCGGCCGCCGAAGATCTGCGCGAGCGCCGGCCGCGCCGCGACCTGGTCGCCGCCGGCCGGGTTCATCTTCTGGCGGCCGATCACCGTGTCGACCTCGATCGCGCCGAGCGCCTGGCGCAGCTTTTCCTGATCGAGGCTGCCGGCCTGGCGCACCGCCGCCGCGAGCACCGTTCCGGCGGCGTAGCCATCCGCCGCCGCCTTGTCGGGCGCGCCGTTCCACTTGGCGCTGAAGGCCTTGACGAACTGGTCGTTGCCCGGCGTAGCCAAGCGCGCATCGTACTCGATCGCGGTCAGCGTGAACTCGGCGTCCTGGCCGACCAGCTGCGGGAACTTCGGGTCGGACGCGGCACGCGCGAAGAAGAGCCGCGGCGCATAGCGCAGCCGATGGAAAGTGCGCACCATGTCGGCCGCGTCGCGCGTGCCGCCGAAGGCGATCCACGCCTCCGCGTTCAGCGCCTGCGCCTTCTTCACGAGGGGCGTGAAGTCGAGCATGTCGGAGCCGTAGATCTCGATCTCGCCCGAGGTCAGCGCGCGCAGGCTCTCGGCCATCTCCTTCGACGCGGTGTCGTCGCGCGCGAGGATGTAGAGGCGGCTGATGCCTTCGCGCTGCAGCAGCTCGCGCAGAACGGGGCCGTAGGCCTTGTACGGAATCCCGGTCTGGAAGACGTAGCGCGGCGTTCGCTTGTGCACGTTGCCGCCCGGCCCGGCGCCGTTGATCATCACGCGGCGCGAGCGCTCGGCCACCGCCGCGGCGAGCAGCGTCGCCGCGGTGCCGAAAGGCCCGATCAGCAGGTCGGCGTGCTCATCCTGGATGAGCTGCTCGTAGAGCGCGCCGTTGCGGATGGCGTTCGAGCCGTCGTCGAGCAGGCGCAGCTCGATCTTGCGCCCGAGCAGGCCGCCGGCGGCGTTCACCTCGTCTTCCCAGACGCGCAGTCCCGCGCGGTAGCCTTCGGCGTCGGGCGCTTGCGCGCCGGTCTGCGTGATGACCGCGCCTACGACGATGGGCGTCTGGGAAAGTGCGTTTGCACATCCCAAGGCCCACAGAAAAACAAACCTAATAGTCCAGCTTGTCATCGACGGCGTGGCCGCGCATCGGAATGAGACAGGATCGCTCGAAGGTCATGAACACCGCCCCGTCCGCTTTCTTCCCAGTGGTGCGCACGGTGACGATGCCGTGGTGCGGTCGCGA
Source organism: Burkholderiales bacterium (assembly GCA_036496555.1). Taxonomy (GTDB): domain Bacteria; phylum Pseudomonadota; class Gammaproteobacteria; order Burkholderiales; family SG8-39; genus SCGC-AG-212-J23. Next base: position 9,170 of record DASXKY010000129.1, read on the forward strand.
GCCCGACTCGCGCTTGCCGATCACTTCCGACTCGGCATAGAGCGTGTCGCCGGCGAACACCGGCGCGGTGAGGCGCACCTTGTCCCAGCCGAGGTTGGCGACCGTCTTCTGGCTGACGTCGGCGACGCTCATGCCCGTGACAACGGCCAGAGTCAGGCAGGAGTTGACCAGCGGGCGCTTGAACTCGGTGCCGGCGCCGTAAGCGGCGTCGATGTGCAGCGGGTGCTGGTTCATGGTCAAGAGCGAGAACCAGGTATTGTCGGCCTCGCTGAGCGTGCGCCCGGGGCGGTGCTCGTAGACGTCGCCGACCTCGAACTCCTCGTAGTAGCGCCCGGCCGATTCGCGGTAGCGGCGCGGCCCCACTTCCTTTGCCCGACTGACCATAAGAGAATCCCTACGATGAAGGATGCGTTGGGCGCCATTGTAGGCAAGTCGAACGTCCTCACCGCGCCCGAAGACACGAAACCCTACTTCACCGACTGGCGGCGGCAATACGCGGCCCAAGGTGAGTGCGTGGTGCGCCCCGGCATCACCGATGAGGTGTCGCGCGTGGTCGCGCTTTGCGCGCGCGAGGGTGTCGCCGTCGTGCCACAGGGCGGCAACACCGGCCTCGTCGGCGGCTCGGTCCCCACCGGCGCGCGGCGCGAGATCGTCCTCTCGCTCTCCCGCATGAACCGCGTCCGCGCGCTCGACGCACTGAACGACACCATCACCGTCGAGGCGGGCTGCGTGCTGGAGGCGGTGCAGAAGGCCGCCGAGCGTGCCGGGCGCCTCTTCCCGCTCTCGCTCGCCGCCCAGGGCAGCTGCCAGATCGGCGGCAACCTCTCGACCAACGCCGGCGGCGTCAACGTCCTGCGCTATGGCAACGCGCGCGAGCAGGTCCTCGGCCTCGAGGTCGTGCTCCCCGACGGCCGCGTCTGGGAAGGCCTGCGCGGCCTGCGCAAAGACAACACCGGCTACGACCTGAAGCAGCTTTTCCTCGGCGCGGAGGGCACCCTCGGCATCATCACCGCCGCGGTTCTGCGCCTGTACCCGCGCCCGACCCATACTGCTACAGCGTGGATTGCGGTGAAGGATGCCCATCAGGCCGTCGAACTCCTTGCGGCCCTCCGGACGCATGTCGGCGACTGCGTTTCCGCGTTCGAGCTTGTCTCGCGAACATGCCTGGAAGCGGTCCTTTCCCATGTACCCGGAACGCGCGACCCACTCTCAAAATCGCATCCCTGGTACGTGCTCGCTGAATTCGGCGACAGCTCGCCGCTGGAAGATCGCGTAGCAGGAGCATTGGAAGACCACGACGCAGTGCTCGCCCAGAGCGTCGAGCAGTCGCGCCAGCTCTGGCGCATCCGCGAGTCGATCCCCGAGGCGCAGTTCACCAACGTCAAGCACGACATCTCCGTGCCGGTCTCGAAGACGCCCGAGTTCATCGAGCGCGCCGGGCTGGCGCTGAAGAAGGCGCTGCCCGAGGCGCAGCCGTTCGTCTTCGGCCACGTTGGCGACGGCAACCTGCACTACAACGTCGGCCCGCCGTCGCTGATGCCGAAGCGCGCCGAGGTAAACCGCATCGTCTACGACGCCGTCGACGCGCTCGGCGGCTCGATCTCCGCCGAGCACGGCCTCGGCCAGCTCAAGCGCGACGAGATCCGCCGGCACAAGTCCGCTGTCGAGCTCGAGCTGATGCGCACGCTGAAAAAGGCCCTCGACCCGCAGGGCCTGATGAATCCCGGCAAGCTGCTCTAGCGCACCTTCGTCAGCACCACCGATTCGGAGCGGCCGTCGATCAGCAGATCGCCGATCAGGCGTTCGCCCTCGAGCTGCCCGCGGAAGCGCACGCCCTTCGCTTCCCAGGTCACCCCATAACCGGAGACGACGCCCTGCGCGCCGCTCAACGTGCGGCGCCCGCCGAGCGCCCCCTCGACCTCGAGTTCCTGGTAGTTCTGGTAGATGCGCAGCTTGAGATCGGACGACTGCCACGTGCCGCGCACTTCTGCGGGGACGATCCAGAGGTAGAGCGTGCTCTCGTCGCCTTGACCTGGGTGGGGCCCCACAACGCGCACATTCTCGGTGCGGTCGGGCTTCCAGCCGACCATGCCGAACGAGTGCAGGACCACACGCGTGCCGGGCTTCAGCTCGGCGAGGAAGCGCGGCTGCAGCTTGTCGATGAGGAACGGCAGCAGGTAGACGGTGACCACGCTCGCCTGCGAGATGTCGCTTGCCATGACGTCGCCTTCGACGAACGAGACGCGATCGGCGACGCCGGCCTCGCGCGCGTTCTCGCGCGACTGCGCCACCAGCCGCGTGTCGAACTCGATGCCGATGCCGCGCGCGCCGAACTGGCGCGCCGCCGCGATGACGATGCGCCCGTCGCCCGAGCCGAGGTCGATCACGGTATCGGCGGCGGTGGTGTTGGCGAGCCGCAGCATGCGCTCGACGACCTCGTCGGGCGTGGTGATGAAGGGCGGCGTCGGCGCGCCCTCCTCGGCGCCGGCGGCCGCGCAGAAGCCCGCGATGAGCGGCAGCAGGAGCGCGCGATGCAGGGACGAGACCCTTAACATCAGCGCATCAGCTTTTCGAGCGTGGCGCGCACCTCTGGCGCTGCCCAGTCGAGCGCGCCGTAGTACATGTAGCGCGCGACGCCGTCGGCGCCGACGACGAAGGTCGCCGGTAGCACCCGGGCGCCCCAGGCGCGCGAGGCCTTGGTGTCCTGGTCGAGCAGCAGCGGAAAGCCGAGCGGCAGCGTGGCGGCGAACTTGCGCGCCGCCGCGGCGCTCTCGCCGACGTTGACGGCGAGGACGGCGAAGGGGCGCTTCGCCAGCGCCTCGCGCAGCTTCTCGATGCTCGGCATCTCCTCGCGGCAGGGCTCGCACCAGGTCGCCCAGAAGTTCACCAGCACGACCTTGCCGCGGTAGTCGGCGAGGCGGTAGGCCTTGCCGTCGAGGTCGTTCAGCTCGATCTGCGGCGTGGCGATGCCGTTCCAAGGTCGCAGCGCCTGCGCCGACGCGCGCGTGGCGAAAGCAAGGGCGAGCGTGCTGAGGAGGAATTGCCTGCGGCGCATGCGGAGCGCCGTACGATAACCCAAAAAAAGAAAAAGCCCGGCGCAAACCGGGCTTCTTCGACGATCGGAAAGGACTTACTTGCTGTCTTTCTTCTCCATGCCTTCGGACTTCTTGGCCGACGACTTCTTGGCCTTCTTCTCGCCCTTGGCCTTCGACTTCTTGGCCGACTTCTCGGCCTTTGGCGCCGGCGCCTGCTCCGACTTCGGGGCCTGGGCAAACGCGGTGGCCGCGAAGGCGGCGGCGATCATGGCAACGAGCAGCTTCTTCATTCGACTATCTCCTAGAGAGGGGTGATCCAAAGCGGACCTGCTGGAAATAACGCGCCAGCGGCGGCGGCGTTGACAGGCATAATTCCCTCATGAAGCTGGAGGATTTCCGGGCGCAGCTGCCGCGCGGCGATCTGTGGGTGTTCGGCTACGGTTCGCTCATCTGGTCGCCGGGGTTTCCCTACAGGGAAAAGCACATCGGTCGCGTGCACGGCTTCCATCGCGCGCTGTGCATCCTCTCCACGCGCTATCGCGGCACGCAGCGACGGCCCGGCCTGGTGATGGGGCTGTGCCGCGGCGGCTCATGCTGGGGCATGGCGTTCCGCGTCGACGCGACGCAGGTGAGCCGCGTGCTGCGCCGGCTCTGGTACCGGGAGATGCGCCGCCGCGTCTATGAACCGCGGCTCGTCGCGGTGGAGACGCGCAAGGGGCGCCGCGTACGCGCGCTCGCCTTCCTCGCCGACCCGCGGCATCCGGCGTACGTGCACGAGCTCGACCTGCACGGGCGCGCGCGCATGGTCGCGCAGGGCATCGGCCAGCGCGGTCACTGCATCGACTACATTCGCAACACCGTCGAGCACATGCACGAGTTCGGCGTACGCGATCCGCACCTCGAACGCATCCTCCACGCCGCGCTCGCATTGCGGGAAGATATGCGGCGATAGAAGCCTCGCTAAAATCGGATTCAGCTATGTCCTCTCTCTGGCCTGCACGCCTCCACCATCTCCGCCGCGACGGCCCGCAGCCCGAAAAGCTGGCGAAATTCTATGGCGACCTGCTCGGCGACCGCGTCGAGGCGCTGGGCGGCGACCAATGGCTGGTCGCGGGGCCGCAGCGGCGCCTGCTGATCGGCAAGGGCAAAGCCGGCGCAGTGCCTTACTTCGGGTTGCAAATGCAGGATGCGGCTCACCTCGCGGCGTACCGCCGCGAGCGCAAGGACGTGGAGAGCTTCGGCTCGCCGCTGTTCGCCGATGGGGCCTATGCAGTCGCGGATCCCGACGGACGACGGGTCGTGTTCGGACTACCAAAAGAAAATTCCTCCAGCGAGGGGATACCGGGACGCCTGCAGCATTTCGTCTGCGCGAGCAGCAAGCTTCCCGAAGTGATCGACTTCTACCGCGGCCTCGGCCTGGTCGAGTCCGACCGCGTGCTCGACAAGGAGGAGCTCGCGGCGAGCTTCCTGCGCTCCGATCCCGAGCATCACAGCTTCGCCGCCTTCCGCGCGCCCGAGTCGCGGCCCGACCACCACTGCTACGAGACCAACGGTTGGCTCGACATCCGCGACTGGGCCGACCGCATGGGCAAGCTCGGCATCGCGCTGTGGTGGGGGCCGGGGCGGCACGGCCCCGGCAACAATCTTTTCTTCATGATCGAGGATCCCGACGGCCACAAGGTGGAGTTCTCCGCCGAGCTCGAGCTGATGCCGAAGGAGGTGCCGCACCGCACCTGGCCCCACGAGCAGCGCACGCTCAACCTCTGGGGCTCGGCGTGGATGAGGTCTTGATAGACGCGTTGATTCGCTCTAGCGCGGCAGTCAGCAGTTTTCTTTGAGTACCGAAATTTAGCCGCACGAAGCGCGCCTCGCCGAACTGCGATCCCGGCGACAGAGCGACGCCGTGCCTGAGGAAGTGCTCCGCGGGATTCTCGAGGCCGAGTGCCGAGCAGTCTATCCAGGCGAGATAGGTCGCCTGCACGTGGGCCATCGGCAGGCCGATGGTCCGCTCGACGAGATCCCGGTTTGCTCGCAGATAGTCGAGCTGGGCCTGAAGCCACGTCTCGCCGTGCCGATACGCCGCCAGGGCGCCAAGATAGCCGAACACCGACGGTGAAGGCATGACGTGCGCGTCGACGTCGGCGGCGAATTTCTTGCGCAGCGCGGCGTCCTCGATCACCGCCCATGCGCAGCCGGCGCCGGGGATGTTGAAGGTCTTGTTCGGCGACAGCAGCGTCACCGTGCGGCGCGAGATCTCGGGCGCGAGGCTCGCGATCGGCACGTGCCTCGCGTCGCGGTCGAGGATCAGGTCGCAGTGAATCTCGTCGGAGACGATCAGCGCGTCGCGCGTCAGTTCGGCGAGCCGCAGCAGCTCGGCGCGAGTAAACACCGTGCCGCCCGGGTTCTGCGGATTGCACAGGAAGAACGCCCTGGCGTCGGGATTTTTCCTGAGCGCTTCCTCCTCGAACACCCATCGCCCTGCGTGCAGAGCGAGCGGAGCTTCGCCGTAGGGGCGCGGAGCCAATTCCGGCGCCCGCTTGAGGTGGTGATACACGGGCCTTGGCACCAGCACCTTCTCTCCCGGCGCCACGAGGACGCGCGCGGCATGGTGCAGCCCGGCGACCAGCCCCGGCAGGAAAACGATCCACGCCGGCTCCACGCGCCAGCCGTAGAGCCGCTCGAGGCGCTCGACGATCGCGCGGCGCAATTCCTCCGGCGCGACGGTGTAGCCGAGGACGCCGTGGCGCACTCGCTCAGCCAGCGCGTCGAGGACTTCCGGCGGCGCACGGAAATCGGTGTCGGCGACCCATAGCGGGATGACGTCGCGGCCGGCGTGGCGCTCCCAGCGCGTGCTGCCGGTGCCGGCGCGGTCGACCGGCTGGTCGAAATCGAACTTCATCTGGGGGTTATAGCAAAACCGGCAAAACCTAGTCGAGCCTCGCGACGATGCCTTCGAGCTCCTTCGAAGGCGCGCGATAGCGTTGCATCACCAGCGGATCGTGGCCCGGAATGATGTGCGCAGGGGATTCGGCGAGATGGCGCAGCTTGCCATAGCCGTCGACCATGTCGGCGACCGACCAGACGATCGGGAACGGCCGTACCTGCTCCATGTTGGCGTAGAAGTGGCTCGCGTCCGAGGCGAGCACGACCCAGCCGCGCCGCGTCGCCACGCGCACCGCCTGCAGGCCCATCGTGTGGCCGCCGATGAGGTGCAGCGAGATTCCCGGATGGAGCTCGGCGTCGCCATCGTGGAAGCGCACGCGCCCGGCGTACACCTCGCGCACCATGCCGGCGACGTCCTCGACCTCGAAGGCGCCGCGGAAACAGTCCTGGCACATGTAGCGCCCGGTGGCGTAGCTCATCTCCTTCTCCTGCAGATGAAACGTCGCTGCAGGAAACAACTCGAAATTTCCGACATGGTCGTAGTGCAGATGCGTGACGACCACGTCTTTCACCGTGGAGACCTCACATTGGAGAAGCCGTAGGGCAGCCGCAGGGGACCTCAGATGGTCGCGCCCACGCTTCACCGCCATCGCCGCCGAAAAACCCGTGTCGACGACGATCTCGCGGCCGTTCCCGCGAATCAGCCAGACGAAATAGTCGAGCGGCATCGGCCCGTCATGCGGATCGCCGCCGATGAAGTTCTCCGACGCGCGCCGGTCGTGCTGCGCGTACTTGAGCGCGTACACCTCGTAGTTATCCAATCAGATCCCTCCTGAGACGGGCGAGCGGCTCGCTCCAGCCGCGCGTGGGCGGCTCACATGTGAGCGAAGGAAAAGCCGCTCGGCCGCCCGCAGGTCGCCGGCCTCCCATCGCCGCCGCGCCCCTTGCGAAGACCGCCTGCGCGCCGCTTGCCACGGCGCCCGCTACGCGATGCGCACGCGCGCGAACTTGCGCTTGCCGACCTGGATCACGACGGTCCCTCGCCTCAGCTTCAGCGTCCGATCGGAAACCTTGTCGCCATCGATCTTCACGCCACCCTGCTCGATCATGCGCTGCGCCTCGGTCGCGCTTGGCGCAAGGCCGGCTTGCTTCAAGACCTGCGCAATCGCCAGGCCGTCGGCCCCCGCCTGCAGCGCGACCTCGGGCATCTCCTCCGGCGTCTCGCCGTGGCGGTGGCGCTTCTCGAAGTTCTCTTCCGCCTGGCGCGCGGCGTCGGCGGAGTGGAAGCGCGCGACGATCTCCTTGGCGAAGGCGACCTTGACGTCGCGCGGATTGCCGCCTTCCGCGGTCTGCTTCTTCCACGACGCAATTTTTTCCGGCGACTCGAACGACAGAAGATCGATGTAGCGCCACATCAGCTCGTCGGAAATCGACATCAGCTTGCCGAAGATCTCTTGCGACGGCTCGGCGATGCCGACGTAGTTGCCGAGCGACTTCGACATCTTCTCCTTGCCGTCGAGGCCTTCCAGCAGCGGCATGGTAAGGATCACCTGCGGCTCCTGGCCGTAGCTCCTCTGCAGCTCGCGGCCGACCAGCAGGTTGAACTTCTGGTCGGTGCCGCCGAGCTCGACGTCGGCCTTCATCGCCACCGAGTCGTAGCCCTGCATCAGCGGATAGAGCAGCTCGTGGACCGCGATCGGCTGGTTATTTTTCATTCTTTTCGAAAAATCATCCCGCTCCAGCAAGCGCGCGACGGTGTATTGCGCTGCCAGCTTGATGATGCCCTCGGCGCCGAGCTTGTTCGACCATTCGGAGTTGTAGAGGACTTGCGTCTTCTCGCGGTCGAGTATCTTGAATACCTGCTCCTGGTAGGTGCGCGCGTTTTTCTCTATCTCTTCGCGCGTCAGCGGCGGCCGCGTCTGGTTCTTGCCGGTCGGGTCGCCGATCATGCCGGTGAAGTCGCCAATCAGGAACTGCACCTGGTGGCCGAGGCCCTGGAAGTCGCGCAGCTTGTTCAGCACCACGGTGTGGCCGAGGTGCAGGTCGGGAGCGGTGGGGTCGAGGCCGAGCTTCACGCGCAGCTTGTGCCCGCTGGCGAGCTTCTTCCGCAGCTCCTCCTCTGCGATCAGCTCGTGGCTGCCGCGGCGGATAGTCCTAATGGCATCGTCGATCAGGTTCATCCCGATTTTCGCCCGCGGGGTTCTATGCTAGCCTGCGCAGGCTTCTGATAATCAAGGGATTCTAAGCGTAAAGATGGTCGGAGAGATGGCGATGAGGAGCTTACGATGACGCGGCGCGGCCTGGCGAGCGCCCTGATCGCGGTACTCGCGGCGGGCGGTGTTGTGGCGGCATTCGCAACGATGGCGCCGTCGCCCGCGCCCTTCGCCGCCGACTCGCCGCTCGTCGAAGCGCTTTCGCTGCGCACCGACAGCCTGGTGCTGCCGCCGCTCTCCTACCGGCGCGAGGAGCGCTTCCAGCGCGGCGACTCGCTCGCCGGATTCCTGCTGCGGCTGGGCATCGCCGAGCCCCACGTCGACAAGCTGAAGCGCCAACGCGCGCTGCAGCAGCTAAAGCCCGGCATGCTGGTCGCCGCGGAGGTGGGCGCCGACGGCGCGCCGCTGTATCTGAGCTTCCTCAACGGGCGCGAGGTGGTGCGCATCGGCGGCGCGGCCGAGGGCTATCGCGCCAGCGTGGAAACGGCCGAATTCGAGGCGCGCACGGTGATGAAGGCGGGCCTGATCCGCAGCTCGCTCTTCGCGGCGACCGACGCGGCCGACATTCCCGACAGCGTCGCCATGCAGCTCGCCGACGTCTTCGGCGGCGACATCGATTTCCACCGCGACCTGCGCAAGGGCGATCGCTTCGAGGTGGTGTACGAGCTCTACCATTTCTCCGGCCGGCCGGTGCGCGCCGGGCGCGTGCTCGCTGCGCAGTTCACCAACCAGGGCAAGAGCTTTCGCGCCGTGTATTACAAGGGCGGCTACTACGCCGAGGACGGGCAGAACCTGCGCAAGCAGTTCCTGCGCTCCCCGCTCGAGTTCTCGCGTGTCAGCTCGGGCTTCGGTATGCGCAAGCATCCGCTGCACAAGACGTGGATGGCCCACAAGGGCATCGACTATGCCGCGCCCATCGGCACGCGCGTGCGCGCCGCCGGCAACGGCTTCGTCGAGTTCGCCGGGGAAAAGGGCGGCTACGGCAACGTGGTGATCCTGCGCCACAGCGGGCAGTACTCGACGGTCTACGCGCACATGAGCCGTATCGCGGTGCGGCGCGGGGCGCGCGTCGAGCAGAATGACACCATCGGCTTCGTCGGCCAGACCGGCTGGGCCACCGGGCCGCATCTTCACTACGAGTTCCGCGTCGGCGGCCAGGCGCGCAATCCCCTCTCGATCGCCATGCCGGCTGCGGCGCCGGTGACGGCGCAGGACCTGCCGCAGTTCCTCGCGCAGGTGCGCCCGCTGCTGGCGCAGCTCGAGCTGCTCGCCCACGGCGAGCTCGCCCGGCTGGAGTGAGCTCGGGCTCGTCGGGGACCACCGAGTCGCTCTACGTCGGGCTGATGTCGGGCACCAGCCTCGACGGCGTCGACGCAGTGCTCCTCGACGCGGCGGCCGCGCCGCGCGTGCTTTCCAGTGTGCATCACCCCTTCGACGAGGCGCTGCGGCGCGAGCTGCTCGCGCTTAACACACCTGGCGATAACGAGATCGACCGTGCCGCGCGCCTTGGCGTCGCCCTCGCACGCCGCTACGCCGCTGCGGTCGCCGAGCTGCTGCGCGCCGCAGATCGGCGCTCAGCCGACATCCACGCCATCGGCTGCCACGGCCAGACCGTGCGGCACCGACCCGATCGTGGCTACACGCTGCAGATCGGCAACGCGGCGCTGCTCGCCGAGCTGAGCGGCATCGCGGTCGTGGCCGACTTCCGCTCGCGCGACATCGCGGCGGGCGGCCAGGGCGCGCCGCTCGCGCCGGCGTTCCACGCCACGCTGTTCCGCCACCGTAGCGAAAATCGCGCGGTGGTAAATCTCGGTGGCATCGCCAACATCACGCGCCTGCCGATCGAGGGCACGGTGGTCGGCTTCGACTGCGGTCCGGGTAACTGCCTGCTGGACCTGTGGGCGGCCAAGCACCTCGGCCAGGCGTACGACGACGATGGGAAATGGGCCGCGGGCGGGACCGTCGTGCGCGCACTGCTTGAGCGGTTCGAGGACGAGCCCTTCCTGCGTGCGCCGCCGCCCAAAAGCACCGGCCGCGATCTTTTCAACGAGCGCTGGCTCGAGGCGCGCCTGCGCGGCGAAGCGCCGCGCGACGTGCAGGCGACGCTGCTGGAGCTCACCGCGCGGGGCGTCGCCGAAGCGTGCAAGGGCGCCGCGCGCGTGGTGGTGTGCGGCGGCGGCACGAAGAACGGCGCCCTCATGCGGCGCTTGGGCGCGCTGCTCGTGGTGCCGGTCGAGTCGAGCGCGGCGCACGGCCTCGATCCGATGCTCGTCGAGGCGACCGCTTTCGCTTGGCTCGCCGAGCGCACGTTGAACCGCGCGCCGGGCAATCTCGCCGAGGTGACCGGCGCGCGCGGGCCGCGGGTGCTCGGCGCGCTCTACGCGCGGTAAAAGCTAGGGAAAACTAAACCGAGAAAGAGGACCCGCACCCGCAGGTGCTCTGCGCGTTCGGGTTCTTGATGACGAACTGTGCGCCTTCGAGGCCTTCCTGGTAGTCGATCTCGGCGCCGTTCAGGTACTGGTAGCTCATCGGGTCGATCAGCAGCGTGACGCCGTTCTTCCGCATCACCGCGTCGTCCTCGTTCTGCACCTCGTCGAAGGTGAACCCGTACTGGAAGCCCGAGCAGCCGCCACCGGTGACGAAGACGCGGAGCTTGAGCTCCGGGTTGCCTTCCTCTTCGATCAGCTGCTTGACCTTGCTCGCCGCGCCGTCGCTGAAGACCAGCGGAACCGGCATCTCGGCAACTGCGTCGGTGACTGCATTCATCCGTGTTTTCCTTTACCCGCCCGAGGCGAGCTTCAGTTCCACGCCTTTGACTTCCGAGACGTGGTGCACCAGGCGCCCTTCGACCACGGCGCCCTGATGGATTTCGATGCTCTTGTAGTACACGTCCCCTTTGACCCTGGAGCCGGCCTGGAGTTCGAGCGTCTCGGTTGCATGCACCGGGCCGTTGATGGTGCCGTTCACCACGATATGCGCGGCCTGCACCTCACCGTCGATGCGCGCGTCGGAGGAAACGACCAGCGTGCCCGGCTGGTCGGGCAGCGCGGCGACATTCCCGCGCACCATGCCGTCCACGCGCAGGCCGCCGCTGAAGATCACGTTGCCCTCGATCCGCGTGGTGGCGCCGATCAGGCTGTCGATTCGGTTCTGCGGCTTGCTCGTCGTCTTGTTGAACATGCCCTTCTCCCTTCGCTGCAATACCCCTACAAGCTAACCGAGTTTGTCGCGCGCGGCTCGGTCGATCCGCTTTCGTAGATGCGGGCCTGCACGCTCTGCACCTTGGCCCCGGGGCTGACTCTGAAGGTGCCCTCGACCCGCCGGAAATACCGGAAACTCAGCTTGAAAGCGGCTGCGCCAGCTTCACCCTGCTCTGGGAAGCTCATCATAGCACTCTGCCCCCCCTCCGTCAGGTTGACCACCAGCTCGAGGCGGCCGTTGAAATCGCGATCGCGCCGCGTGCTCGGAGTGAGAATTAGTAGGCGGTAGCGATATTCCCCCGGCAGCACGTCGGGCTCGACCTTGAAGCGGTAGATCGACAGCGCGTTCACGTTGCGCGCTTCGGAAGTGAGCATGCTCTCGAAGGTCGCCAGCTCCTCGCGCACGCGCATATTCTCCTGCTCGAGCACGCGGATCTGCTGCGCGAGCTTCTGCTGCGCGGTGCGCTCGATGGCGAGACGATTGTCGGCGGCCGCGGCCTGCCCGCGCAGCTTTTCCAGCTCGCTGTTCGCCGTGCCGAGCTGCCCGCGCGTCAACCTGAGCTCCTCCTGCACTTCGTTGTGGTCGAAGCCGGCGTACCGGCGGCCAGCGTCGTAGATCCAGCCCGCTGCCGCCGCGGCTACGCCGAGCAGCAACGCGATGCCCACCCAGCGCCAGTACCAGGGAACGCGCGTCTGGATCTCGACGCGCGGCGCGGCGATGCCGAAGCGCTGGCGCATCAGCTTCTGGATGCGGAAGCGTCCGGTGCCGCTCGCCATCTAGGCCAATCCCTTCACGGCACCACCGGCACTTGCTCGAGCCCGGTCGTCTCAGGCAAACCGAACATCAGGTTCATGTTCTGCACCGCCTGCCCCGAAGCGCCTTTGACGAGGTTGTCGATCACCGAAAGTACCACCACCGTGTCGCTGCGTGCGCCCTCGGGCGGCCGATGCACGGCGATGCGGCAGGTATTGGCCGCCCGCACCGAGCGCGTATCCGGATGGCTTCCCGCGGGCAGCACGTCCACAAACGGCTCCGCGGCGTAGCGCTTCTCGAACAGTTTCTGGAATTCAGCTTCCTTCGTAATGCGCGCGTACAGAGTTGCAAAGATGCCCCGGATCATGGGCACGAGGTGCGCATTGAAGATCAGGCCGATATCGCGCTTCGCAACCTGCGCCAGGCTCTCGCGCGTTTCGGGCCGGTGCCGATGCCCCGGCACGTTGTATGCCGCGAAGTTGTCCGATGCTTCGGCAAGCAGCAGGCCGATCTCGGCCTTGCGGCCGGCGCCGCTCACGCCCGACTTGGCGTCGGCGATCAGATGGTCCGTGTCGACCAGGCCCGCCTCGAGCAGCGGCAGGAAGCCGAGCTGAATCGCGGTGGGATAACAACCCGGGTTGGCGATCAGGCGCGCGCGCCTGATCCGCTCGCGGTTCAGCTCGCACAGCCCGTACACCGCTTCGCGCACGAGCTCGGGCGCGGCGTGCTTCATCTTGTACCAGCGCTCCCACTCGGCGAGATCCTGCAGGCGGAAGTCCGCCGACAGATCGACGATCTTCGCGCCGCCGTCGAGGACGGCGCGCGCTTCCTGCATGCAGACGCCGTGAGGCGTGGCGAAGAAGACGACGTCGCATCCGCGCAGCGCGTCGCGGCTCGGCTCGGTGAAAGCGAGCTCGACGCGCCCGCGCAGGCTCGGGAACATCGCGCTCACCGGCGTGCCGGCTTCCTTGCGCGAGGTGATCGCCTTCAGCTCGACCTGCGGATGCTGCGCGAGCAGCCGCAGGAGCTCGACTCCCGTGTACCCCGTGCCGCCAACGATTGCCGCCTTGATCATGTCGCGTGACTCCAGAAACGCGAAAGCCGCCCTGAGGCGGCTTTCGATCCGATGAAGCAGGATGTTCCGATCAACGTTTCGAGTACTGCTTGCGCCGCCTCGCCTTGTGCAGGCCGACCTTCTTTCGCTCCACTTCTCGCGCATCGCGCGTCACCAGCCCGGCCGCGCTCAGCTGCGACTTCAGCGAAGCATCATACTCGATCAGCGCCCGCGTAATGCCGTGGCGTACCGCGCCGGCCTGGCCGCTCTCGCCGCCGCCGAACACGTTGACCAGGATGTCGAAGCCCGCCGGGTTCTTGATCAGCTCGAGCGGCTGGCGCACGACCATGCGACCGGTCTCGCGGCCGAAGAACACGTCCATCGGCTTGCCGTTGACGACGATGTCGCCCTTGCCCGGCTTGAGGAACACGCGCGCTACCGCCCTCTTGCGCCGCCCGGTGCCGTAGTAGTACTCGCCGACCATGTCAGATCTCCAGTGCCTTGGGTTGCTGCGCGACATGCGGATGCGTCGCGCCCGCGTAGAGCTTGAGCTTGCTCAGCATCGCATAGCCCAGCGGTCCTTTCGGAAGCATGCCTTTGACCGCCTTCTTGAGCACTCGCTCGGGCTTCGCCGCGTGCAGCTTGGCGAAAGTGACTTCCTTCAGGCCGCCGGGCTGGGTGCTGTGCCGGTAGTAAATTTTCTGCTCCGCCTTGCGGCCGGTGACGCGCAGCTTGGAGACGTTCACCACGACGATGAAGTCGCCGGTGTCGACGTGCGGGGTGTACTCAGCCTTGTGCTTGCCGCGCAGGCGCGAGGCGATCTGGCTGGCGAGCTTGCCCAGCACCTTGTTCTGGGCGTCGACCAGGTACCAGCCGTGCTGGACCTCGCCTGCCTTCGCCGTATAAGTTTTCATGGCCTCGGTAACTCTGTGTGCCGATTGCGAAAAGAGGCGGATTCTACCTAAAAAAGCGGCGCCACTCTCGCGAGTCGCGCCGCAATCCACCAAAAAGGAGGAGGTTGAGGAGACGAACTACAATCGCATTATGCTAAGGCTGATTGCTGCGAAGCAATACCTGCCGGCTCATTCGGGCGGCAGATCCTGGATGCTGCAAAGCACAAGCCGTTGATCGGCAAGGAAACTCCCATGGAATGCACCATTCGCTGGTCCGGGGACGGCATGACCTTCCTCGCGGAAACGGGCAGTAACCACGTGGTGGCGATGGACGGCGCGCCCGACGGCGGCGGCCGCAACCTCGCGCCGCGGCCTATGGAGATGGTGCTGGTCGGCACCGGCGGCTGCACCGCCTACGACGTGGTGGTGATCCTCAAGAAGAGCGGCCAGGACGTGCGCGGCTGCGAGGTGAAGCTCGAGTCGGAGCGCGCGCCGACCGACCCGAAGGTGTTCACCCGGATCCACATGCACTTCACCGTGCGCGGGCGCGGCCTGAAGCGCAATCTCGTCGAGCACGCGATCCGTCTGTCGCACGAAAAGTACTGCTCGGCTTCGATCATGCTCGGCAAGACGGCGGAGATCACCAAGGACTTCGAGATCGTCGAAGGCTGATCAGCTCTTGGTGAAGTAGCCACGCGGGGCAAAGGTCATGCCGAACTTGACCTCGCGCGCCGGGTCCGGCGCGAGACGTCCGGGAAATCGGGTCCGACGCTATGACCGCTATCATTGCAGGAATGAGCGCGAAATACAGCAGGGCCTCGCCGAGTCCGCGGTATCGCAGGCTGATCGAGCAGTACCAGCACATGCACCTGTACGGCGAGCAGTTCCTCGGCATCGCGCCCGAAGACACGTTTCCCGGCGGGAGCCTGCTGCAGCAGGCTCCCGCCATCAAGCGGCTGATCAAGGCGACCGCTGCGACGACGATTCTCGACTACGGCTGCGGCAAGGGGCGGCAGTATCTTCCCCTGCGGGTTCCCGACCCGTCGGAAGGCGTCGAGTACCCCGACATCCAGTCCTACTGGGGCGCGCAGACGATCCAGCGCTACGATCCGGCCTACGCGCCCTTCGCGCAGCTGCCGGGCGGAAGGTTCGACGGCGTGATCTGCACCGACGTGCTCGAGCACTGCCCCGAAGAGCTCAAGGAAAAGATCGTCGCCAGCCCTTCGCTCGCTACCGCGCGGCAGTAGCGTGCTCAACGTCTACATCGGCTACGACTCGAAGGAAGTGGTCGCCTTCTACACGCTCGCGCACTCGATCGTGCGCCATTGCTCCATCCCGGTGTCGATCATTCCGCTGAAGCTGCCGCAGCTGCAGGGCCAGGGCCTCTACACGCGCCAGCGCGGCCCCACTGAGTCCACCGAGTTCAGCCTGACCCGCTTTCTGGTGCCCGCGCTGTCGGGGTTCAAGGGCTGGTCCGTCTTCATGGACTGCGACATGCTCTGCCGCGCCGACTTCGCCGAGCTGGCGAAGGAGATGGACCGGCAGAGTGACAAGGCCATTCTCGTCTGCAAGCACGACTACACGCCGGACCCGTCGCGCAAGTTCCTCAACCAGGTGCAGACCATCTACCCGCGCAAGAACTGGTCGAGCGTGATGCTGATGAACAATGACCGTTGCCGCGCCCTCGCGCCGAGCTTCGTCAACACCGCCTCCGGCCTGGAGCTGCACCGGCTGCAGTGGCTGCGCGACGACGAGATCGGCGGGCTGCCGCTCGAGTGGAACTGGCTGGTCGAGGAATACAAGCACAACCCCGCGGCGAAGGTTGTCCACTTCACCCGCGGCGGGCCTTACTTCAAGGATTATCGGAACTGCGACTACGCCGACGAGTGGCGCACCGAATTCGCGCTCATGACCTCGACCGTCGAAGGCCGGCCGATCTAGACGCGGTACGCCACGGTCGTCATGACCTTCGCGGCGAAGCGCATCATCGCCTTCACCGGCGCGGGCAGTTCCGCCGCGCCGAGCGCGATGGCCGTGTCGCGATGCTTCGCTTCGTCGCGGCGCATCGCCTCGACTACGGCGCGCGTGCGGCCGTCGGCAGCGGGCAGCTTCTCGAGATGGCCGCTCAGGTGGGTCTCGACCTGGCGCTCGGTCTCGGCGAGAAAAGCGAGGTTCCAGCGGTCGCCGAGCGCTCCGGCAGCGGCGCCGAGCGCGAGCGAGCCGCCGTACCACAGGGGGTTGAGCAGGCTCGGGCGTCCGCCGAGCTCGCGCATGCGCTCGGCGCTCCACGCGAGGTGGTCTTCTTCCTCGCGCGCCGCCCGCTCGAGGCCGCCGCGGGTCGAAGGGTCGCGCGCGGTCAGCGCCTGCCCCTGATAGAGCGCCTGCGCACACACCTCCCCGACGTGATTCACCCGCATGAGGGCCGCTGCATGCTCGCGCGCGGCGGCGTCCAGGTCGCTCTCGGCCACTCCCTGCGCCGGTGACGGGCGCGCCGCATGCGCCACACCGGAAACGGTGCGCAGCGCACGGTCGAACTCGCGTATCAGGCCGTCGATGGAAATCACGCGTTCAGGTTAGCAGAAAAAAAACGGGCGCCCGAAGGCGCCCGTCTCGCTTGCCAGTTGCTCTAAGCGGTGTGCTTAGAACGAGTGGCGGAAGGCGACGAAGATGTTGCTCGGATCGGAACCAGCCAGCACAGCGCTTTGAGTGTTGCCGGTCTGTGCCGCGGCCATGCCCGTCCAGGTGAACGTCTGCAGCGGATCGTTCTTGATCGCGGCGTAGCCGAAGCCGACCGCGGTGCGCTTCGAGAGCGCCCACTCGTAACCGACGTTGTACATCTTGGCGCCGTTGTCCAACTTGCCGCCCGGGGTCGTCATGTCCGCTGCCTGCGCGTACGACAAGCCGATCTTGCCGCTGCCGAGCGGGATGGCAACGCCGACGGCGAAGTCCTTCGCCTTGTTGTCGCCGGTGACGCCCGCGGTCGTGATCTTGTAGTCGTAGTTGTAGTAGGCAACGCCGACATCGACAACGCCGAAGTTGTAGCCACCGCCGATGATGTAGCCGCCGTCGGTCTGACCCACGGTCGACCAATCCTTGGCCGACATGTTGGCCAGGAAGGCGCGAGCCTTGCCGCCCATGCCGGTCCAGGCAACGGATGCGGACCAGGAGCTCGGGTTCTCCTCCACCACCGGGCCACCGCTCGCGCCGCCAGTGGTGAGCGCAGGGCTCGTACCAGCGATCGCACGACCCTCGTTCGGCTGATAGCCCAGCTTGAACTGGAAGCCGCTGAACATCGGCGACTCATAGTGCACGGCCGAGCCGTAACGGCGCCACAGGGCATAGCCTTGCGGCAGCGCGCCGGTCGACGAATCACCGACATAGCAGATCGCGGTCGGAACAGTGGCCAGAGGAGCGCCCGCCGGGATGTTGCCGCAGTTGCGGCTCGGCGCCGTCGCGGTCTGCTCGCGGCGATACATGACGGAGGTCGTCGGACCCCAGCCACCGATCGTGCCGACATCCCACATGCGGAAGGTCTGCGCGAACGGCGTCTCCCAGGTACCGAAGAAGACGTTACCGAAGTTGCCACGGAGACCGATCGCCGTGTTGCGCGAGGTGCCGTTGCCGCCGGTGACGTCGTTGTCACGCTCCATCTTCACGTTGAATTCGTACTGCACCCAGCCGGTCATGCCGCCGCCGAGCGTCTCGGACGAGCGGATACCGAAGTTCGACGCGTGGCTCGCTACCTGCATCTTCGAGATGGCGGGCGTGCCGTCGGTCGCAGCCGAGTACTTCGTCGAGTTGAACGACACGTGGGCCGTGCCGTAGACCTGCACCGCGGACTGCGCGAACGCCGCAGCCGGGGCGGCCAGGGCGGTCGCCACTGCCATTCCCAGTAGTTTCTTCTGCATAGCCTCTCCTTTGGTCAAATGAGTCGGACCCGGCCCAGTGCCGCTTCTCCTCGGACACTTGCCGGGCCAACCCCTCTCTTCGAGAAGTCCCAGCGAGTGTGCCAAAGGCCGATTCCCTCACCAAATGAATAAGCTGCGGAAACACCTTAAGCGAGGGTCGCTGTTGTAGAACCACAACAGCGCATCGTGGTGATGTTGCGTCGCAACATAGGCCACCTCTGCCTGCTAAGGGCGGCGCGGCAATGACTTAGCGAGGTCCTGGGTTAAGCGCGCGAGCGCCAGACTCCACCCCTCCTGCTGCGTTGCACGATAAAGATGGAAACGCGGGAACCAGGGGCTCGAATCGCCCGCGATTCCCCAGCGCCACTCTGCGAGCGTCTCGAGCAGAACGTGCGCACGAGGTCCTTCGATTCGGGCGAGCCCTTCGATTCCGGCGAGCAGATGCATGTTCGTATTGCTCACGCCGACGTAGTCATCGAGCAGCGAGAGGAGCGCGAGCGCATCGGGCAGGTCCTCGTTGATCGCGCTCAGCTCGAGGACGGGTCGACCCGCCGCCGCCTCGAGCGCTGCCAGATCGCTCGCCTCCGGCTTGCGCTGCAAGGACACGATCGTGCACGCCAGAGGGCGCAGAACAGCGCCCAGCCGGTCGGGCGCGACGCGCTTCGCCGCGTAAATTCCTTTCCACTCGACCCGCTCCTGGCCGATGAGCCCCGCCTGCCAGGTCACGCCGACGTACGGCGGCGGACCGAACGCCTGCAGCTTGTGGGCGAGCTCTGTGCGGCGTTCCGCCTGCGGCACGAGCGCCAGGGGCGGCGCGAAATATTCGCCGGCGGCGAGCACGAGATCGGAGCTCTGCAGCTCGACATCGCACGCCGCCACCGGCGCTTCCATTGCGGCGACTTCGTCGAACAAGTCCGGCCTCGTGCGCAGCACCGGCACCAGCTTGGCGTTCGTGCGCAGCGCGAGGCGGTGCCCGCGCGATCGCAGCGCGGGTGCGAAGCGAAGAAAGAATAGCTCGTCGCCGATGCCCTGCTCGGCATGAACGACGATGCGCAGCGGCGACGCTGCATCGAGCAGCGCGGCCGGCTGCGGCGCAAGGCGCGGATACCGGGCGGTGAGCGCGGCGCGATCCTGGCGCAGAGCGTACTTCGTCCACCCTTCCTGCCAGCGGCCGAGCTGAAACAGCAGCGTCGCCTGGGCCAGATTCGCCTCGTGGAAGAACACCAAATCGATCCCCTCGGCCAGGCTGGCCGCGTCGCGGTAGGTGGCCAGCGCTTCCTCGAGGCGGCCCTGCCGCCACAGGCCGACCCCGCGGCACAGCCGGAAGCCGGGCGCGCGCGGCGCAAGCGTGTACGCGGCTTCGCATATCGCCTCGAGCTCCGCCAGCCGCGCGGCCTGCATGAAGAGATGGGCCAGCCCTTCGTGGGCGGCGAGGTTGCGCGGATCGCGCTTGAGGATCTGTCGCCACGCCCGCTCGGCGTCGTCGGCGCGGCCCGCCGCCTGCAGGCTGCCCGCGCGCATCGCCTGCACGTCGAGCAGCCCCGGTGTCTGTTGTAGCGCCCGCTCGTACGAGCGCGCCGCCTGCAGAAATTCGCCGGCGCGCGCGTGCTCCATGCCGCGCTCGATCAGCACCGCCACCTTCGGCGTGACGGTGCGCGTCATCTACGCGAAAAGCTCGCGCAAGGCCGTGCCTGGATCCGCGGCGCGCATGAACGCCTCGCCGACGAGGAAGGCGTGCACGCCCCTTGCACGCATGCGCGCGACGTCGGGCGGCGCGAGGATGCCGCTCTCGGTGATGAGCAGCCGGTCGCGCGGCACGCGCGGCAGCAGCTCGAGCGTCGTTTCGAGCCGCGTCTCGAAGGTGCGCAGGTTGCGGTTGTTGATGCCGATGAGCGGCGTCTTCAGCTCGAGCGCGGCGTCGAGCTCGGCGCGATCGTGCGCCTCGACGAGCACGGCCATGCCGAGCGTGCCGGCCACCGCCTCCAGCTCGCGCATCGCCGCGACCGCCAGCGAGGCGGCGATCAGCAGGATGCAGTCCGCGCCCATCGCGCGCGACTCGTGCACCTGGTAGGGCTCGAGGATGAAATCCTTGCGCAGCGCGGGCAGCGCGCAGGCCGCGCGCGCCTGCTCCAGGTATTCCGGCGCGCCCTGGAAGAACTCCTTGTCAGTGAGGACTGACATGCAGGCTGCGCCCCCATTTTCATAGCTCTTCGCGATGACCGAAGGATCGAAGTGCGCACGCAGCAGACCCTTGGATGGACTGGCTTTCTTGATCTCCGCGATCACCGCCGGTCGCTTCTGCGCGAGCTCGCGGCGCATTGCGCCAGCGAAGTCGCGCGGTGCCGCCGCGGCGCGCGCGCGCCGCTCCATCTCGGCGGGGGCGATGCGCCGCTTGGCGGCCTCGACCTCGCGCCGCTTGACGCCGACGATGCGCTCGAGGACGTCGCTCAAGATTTGAGCGTGCGGGTAAACGCGACGAACTCTTCCAGCTTCTTCTTCGCCGCACCGCTCGTGATCGTCTGCCGCGCGCGCTCGACGCCCGCCTTCATGCTCGGCGCGACGCCGGAGACGTAGATCGCGGCGCCGGCGTTGAGCGCGACGATGTTGTGCGCCGGCCCCGGCTGGCCGCTCAACGCGGCGATCACCATTTCCTTCGATTCTTCGACGCTGTTCACTTGAATGGCGCGCCGGTCGAACAGCTCCAGGCCGAACTGCGACGGATGCAGCATGTACTCGTTGATCTCGCCGTTCTTCAGCTCGCCGACCAGGGTGTCGGCGGACACCGAGATCTCGTCGAGCCCGTCCATGCCGTGCACCGTCATCACGTGCTTGGCGCCCAGGCGGTGCAGCGCGCGCACCTGGATGCCGACCAGGTCGGGATGGAATACGCCCATGACCTGATTCTTCGCGCCGGCTGGGTTGGTGAGCGGCCCGAGGATGTTGAAAATGGTGCGGATGCCGAGCTCCTTCCTCACCGGCGCGGCGTACTTCATCGCCGAATGGTGCGCGGGCGCGAACAGGAAACCGAGGCCGAGCTTTTCGATCGCCTGGCCCGACTGCTCGGGGGTCATGGAAACGCTGGCGCCGAGCGCCTCCAGCACCTCGGCGCTGCCGGAGGCCGAGGACACCGAGCGCCCCATGTGCTTCGCCACCTTCGCGCCGGCCGCCGCGGCGACGAACGCCGCGCAGGTCGAGACGTTGAAGGTGTGCGCGCCGTCGCCGCCGGTGCCGCAGGTGTCGACGAGGTGGCGGTCGTCCTTCACCTCGACGTGCGTCGCCAGCTCGCGCATCACCTGCGCCGCCGCCGCGATCTCGCCGATCGTCTCCTTCTTCACGCGCAGGCCGACGATGAAGCCGGCGATCTGCGCCGGCGTCAGCTCGCCGCGCATGATCTGGCGCATGATGTGCAGCATCTCGTCGTGGAACACCTCGCGGTGCTCGACGGTGCGCTGGATGGCTTCCGCCACAGTGATCTGCTTCATATCGGCTCCCGTCTCATTTTCCCTGGAGGAAATTCTGCAGCATTTTGTGCCCGTGCTCGGTCAGCAGCGCCTCAGGGTGGAACTGGACCCCCTCGACCGGCAGGTCGCGATGGCGCAGCCCCATGATTTCGCCGTCCTCGGATTGCGCGGTGACCCGCAGGCAGGCGGGCAGGTTCTCGCGCGAAACCGCCAGCGAGTGGTAGCGGGTGGCGGTGAACCGGTCGGGCACGCCTTCGAATACCCCCTTGCCGTCGTGCTCGATGCTGCAAACCTTGCCGTGCATGACCTGCTTCGCCCGCACGACGCGGCCGCCGAAGGCCTGGCCGATTGCCTGGTGGCCGAGGCAGACCCCGAGCACCGGGACCTGCCGGCCCATGCGCGCGATCAGGCCGAGGGTGATGCCGGCTTCGTTCGGCGTGCACGGGCCCGGAGAGAGGACGATGCGCGAAGGCCGTAGCCGCTCCACCTCGTCGACCGATACTTCGTCGTTTCTGAAGACCTTCACCGCCGCGCCCAGCTCGCCCAGATACTGCACCAGGTTGTAGGTGAAGGAGTCGTAGTTGTCGATCATCAGGATCATGCGGCCTCCGCAGCCTTCAGCAGCGCGCGCGCCTTGTGCTGCGTCTCGTGCCATTCCGACAGCGGATCGGAGTCGGCGACGACCCCGGCGGCAGCCTGCACGTGCAGCCGCCGGTCCTTTACCACGGCGGTGCGGATGCCGATCGCGAGGTCCATGTCGCCGTTGAAGCCGAGATAGCCGACCGCGCCGCTGTAGACGCCGCGCTTCACCGGCTCGAACTCGTCGATCAGCTGCATCGCGCGCACCTTCGGCGCGCCGGTTACGGTGCCCGCCGGGAAGCTCGCTTTCAGCACGTCGAGCGCGTCGAGGCCGGGCTTCAGGCGCCCCTCCACGTTGGAGACGAGGTGCATGACATGCGAGTAGCGCTCGACCACCATCACCTCGGTGACCTTCACGCTGCCGCTCGCCGCAACGCGCCCGACGTCGTTGCGGCCGAGGTCGATCAGCATGACGTGCTCAGCGCGCTCCTTCGGGTCGGCGCGCAGCTCCTCGGCGATGCGCGCGTCGGCCGCCGGGTCGGCGCCGCGGGGACGCGTGCCGGCGATCGGCCGTAGCGTGATCGCCTCACCCGAGAGCCGCACCAGGATCTCGGGAGAAGCCCCCACCACGTGGTGATCGCCGAAGTCGAAATAGAACATGTAGGGCGAAGGGTTCACTCCGCGCAGCGCCCGATAGAGCTCGAGCGGCGGCGCGGCGAAGTCGCGGCTCGTGCGCTGCGAGATCTGCACCTGCATCACGTCGCCGGCAAGGATGTACTCCTTCGCCCGCCCCACCGCGTCGAGAAACTGCCGCTCCGTGAAAGAGCAGTCGAGCGGCGCCGCGGCGCGGCCCGGCTCCTTCTGCACGAACAGGCGGTCTGGTAGCGGGGTCGAGAGCCGCGCGCGCAGATCGTCGAGGCGCCGCCGCGCGTTGCGCAGGGCGTCGGGCTGCTGCGGGTCGGCGTAGACCACGAGGTAAAGCTTGCCGAGCACGTTGTCCACCACCGCCAGCTCGTCGGAGACGAGGAGCAGCGCGTCGGGTGTGCCGATCGGGTCGGGCTTGGCCGCGCCGAGCGCGTGCTTCTCGACGTGCCGCACGGTCTCGTAGCCGAAGTATCCGGCGAGGCCGCCGCCGAAGCGCAGCGCCGCCGGCACCGGCGCGGTGCGATGGCGCTTCAGCCAGTCGCGCACATACTCGAAGGGATCGCCTTCGAAGGTCTCCAGGCAGACGTCGCTGCCGCGCGCGTCGCGCAGCAGCCTGCGGACCGTGGTGCCCCGCACATCGATCCGCTCGGCGCAGCCCAGGCCGATGAACGAAAAGCGGCCGAAGCGCTCGCCACCGACGACCGATTCGAGGAGATACGAATAGGGTCCGCCGGCGAGCTGCACATAGACGGCGAGCGGCGTGTAGAGGTCGGCTCGCGCCTCGGCGAGCACCGGGATACGGCGGTAGCCCGCTTGCGCGAGCGCAGAAAATTCGGCTTCGGTCACAACACTCTCCGGACGGCGAGAACTACGGGGAAACGGCTACGAAACGACGACGAGCGAGGTCAGCGCCAGCGGCGCCAGAGAGCGGAGAGTTGTGCGGAGAGTTGATTCACGACGGCGGGACTATACCACCCTGGCCAGCTGGGCACGCATCTCGGCGATGGTCCTGCCGTAGTCCTTGGCGCCGAAAATCGCCGAGCCGGCGACGAAGGTGTCGGCACCGGCGCGGGCGACCTGGGCGATGTTGTCGGTCTTGATGCCGCCGTCGACCTCGAGCCAGATCGGCTTGCCGCAGGCGTCGATGCGCTTGCGCGCCTGCTCGATCTTCGGCAGCACCGACGGGATGAAACTCTGGCCGCCGAAGCCGGGATTGACCGACATCAGGAGCAGGAGGTCTAGCTTCTCGAGCGTGTGGTCGAGATGGGAGAGCGGCGTCGCCGGGTTGAGCACCAGTCCCGCCTTGCAGCCGTGCTCCTTGATCAGTGCGATCGTGCGGTCGACGTGCTCGGTCGCCTCGGGATGGAAGCTGATGATGCCGGCACCCGCCTTCGCGAAGTCAGCCACCAGGCGATCGACCGGCCGCACCATCAGGTGGACGTCGAGGGGCACCTTCACATGCGGCTTGAGCGCCGCGCACACCACCGGACCGACCGTCAGGTTGGGCACATAGTGGTTATCCATCACGTCGAAGTGGATGAGGTCGGCGCCGGCCTGTTCCACCGCGCGCACCTCCTCGCCCAACCGCGCGAAGTCCGCCGACAGGATGCTGGGAGCGATGCGGAACGTCATGGCCGCGCGAGTTTACAATGCGGCCGTGGCACAAGAGAAGGATCTGCGGGAAAACAACCGCGTCACGGTCAGCGCGAAGACGCAGTACCTCCCGGAACAATCCGACGAAGCGGCGAGCCGGTATGTCTTCGCCTATACCATCACGATCCGCAACGAAGGCGCGGTCGCGGCGCAGCTGATCAGCCGGCACTGGATCATCACCGACGCGCAAGGCCTGGTGCAGGAGGTGCGCGGCATGGGCGTGGTCGGCGCCCAGCCGCTGCTGCAGCCCGGCGAGAGCTATGAGTACACCAGCGGCACCTCGATCGGCACCCAGGTCGGCACCATGCGCGGCGCCTATCAGATGCTGGCCGAGGACGGCACGCGCTTCGAGGCGCCGATCCCCGAGTTCACCCTTTCAGTGCCGCGCGTCCTTCACTGATCCTTGTTTTTCTTCGGCCAAGTGAACCAGACGATGAAGACGGCGAGGCCCAAAGCCGCGCTAATCTCCAGAAGGATTACCCACATCGCGCTGATTCTACTGGCCAGTGCATGCCAGCAGACGCCGCCGCAAGCGCCCAAGCCGCCCGAGACGGCACGCTACCAGGCAATGCCATTCGACGCGCTGCCTGGCTGGGGCAAGGCGCCGCTCGAGCCAAGCTTGCGCGCGTTCCTCGCCGGCTGCCCGCGTATCACCGGCGCCGCGCTCGGCCGCGTGTGCGCGCTCGGGCAGTCGGTGCCAAAGGGCGACGAAGCGGCGGCGCGGCAGTTCTTCGAATCGGCGTTCACGCCCTACGCGCTAGTCTCCTCCGACGGTCCGGACACCGGCATGGTCACCGGCTACTACGAGCCGGTCATCGAGGGCAGCCGCTGGTACAACGCGAACACGCGCTATCCCATCTTCGGCGTGCCCGACGACCTCATCACGGTCGACCTCGCCACCGTCAACCCGGAGCTGCGCGGGCTGCGCCTGCGCGGCCGCGTCGAGGGCCGTCGCCTGGTGCCTTACCCGACGCGCGCCGAGATCGACTCTCGCGGGCCTTCATACCCGGCGCCGGTGATCGCCTGGACCGCCGACCCGGTGGCGCTCTTCTTCCTGCAGATCCAGGGCTCGGGCCAGGTGCGCCTCGACGGCGCCGAGCGCATCCGCATCGGCTTCGCCGACCAGAAC
Organism: Burkholderiales bacterium; assembly: GCA_036496555.1. Lineage (GTDB taxonomy): Bacteria > Pseudomonadota > Gammaproteobacteria > Burkholderiales > SG8-39 > SCGC-AG-212-J23. The sequence goes on from DASXKY010000129.1 coordinate 34,577, forward strand.
GGCCATCCGTACCGCTCGCTCGGCCGCTATCTCATCGACCGTGGCGAAATGCCGCTCGAGCAGGCTTCGATGCAGGGCATCCGGGCGTGGGCGGCGGCCAACCCGTCGAAGCTCCAGGAGGCGCTCAACGCCAACCCGAGCTACGTCTTTTTCCGCGAGCTGCCGGTTACCGAGTCCGGACCGACGGGCGCGCTCGGCACTCCGCTCGTGTCCGGCTACAGCCTGGCGGTCGACCGTCGCTGGGTGCCGCTCGGCGCGCCGGTGTATCTGTCGAGCACCTACCCGCTGTCGGAGGAGCGACTCGAGCGGCTGATGGCTGCGCACGACGTCGGCGGCGCGATCCGCGGCGTGGTGCGCGCCGATTTCTTCTGGGGTACGGGCGTGGAGGCCGGCACGTTGGCCGGGCGCATGCGCCAGCAGGGCAGGATGTGGCTGCTCTGGCCCAAGGGCGAGCCGCCGCCGCGCGGCGAGTAGGAAGCTACTTCTTCGCGCGCTGCGAGCGCGCTACCTGGTCGAGCAGGTCCTGCAGGTCCGCGGCGGGCAGCCCTCCCGCCACGCGCTCGCCGTTGGCCAGGATGAGGGTCGGCGTGCTGTTGATTCCCAGCGAGCGACCGAGGGCGAGGTTCTTCTGCACCGGGTTGTCGCAGGTCGGCTGAGCCGCCGGTGGACGATGATCGAGCGCCAGATCGAGCCAGGCCTTGGCGCGGTCCGGAGAGCACCACACCGCCTTCGAATGGTCGGCGGCCTGCGGCCGGATCACCGGGTACATGAAGACGTAGATCGAGATGTTGTCGACCTGCTGCAGATTCTTCTCGAACTGCTGGCAATAGGGGCAGTAGGGATCGGAGAACATCACCAGCACGCGGCGGCCGTCGCCGCGCTGCACCTTCACCGCCTGGTCGAGCGGCAGCGACTCGAACTTGATCGCGTTGAGGCGCCGCAGGCGGTCCTCCGTGAGGTTGCGGTCGCTGCGCAGGTCGTGGATAGTGCCCTGGATCAGGTACGAGGCGTTCGCGTCGGTGTAGACAAGCTGGACGCCGTCGGGCGTGCTCAGCCGCACCTCCCAGAGCCACGGCATCGGTCCGGGCTGCACGCCTTCGATGACGGCGCCGGCGCCGATCTTGTTCGCGAGCATCTTGCGGATGGCGGCTTCGTCGGCGCCGGCGGCGCCGGCGAAGACGACGGCGGCGGCGGCAATCGCGAGTATTCGCAGCATTCTCAGTTCATCGCTTGGCGGATCAGCATGTTCTTTAGGACCGGCACCCGGTCGACCAGGTTCAATCCGGCATTGCGCAACCGGGCGAGCGTCCGGCTTTCTCCCTTGAAGAGCGTAAACAGCCCGTCGACCGCGATATTCATCGCCAGTATAGGCTCCGCCCGGGCGCGCTCATAACGGCGCAGAAGCCGCAGGTCGCCCGGATCGCCCCTTTCGTCGCAGCCGGCGAGGATCGCTGCCAATTCCCGCACATCCTGCAGCCCGAGGTTCAGCCCCTGGCCCGCGAGCGGATGGATGACGTGCGCGGCGTCACCGACCAGCGCGGCGCGCGGCGCGACCAGCTGGCGCGCCGACAGGCGCCGCAGCGGATAGCTGCGCGGCGCCGCCGGGAGCTCGAGCCGGCCCACCGCGCCGCGCGAAGCCAATTCCACCTCGCGGCACAGCGCATCGGGCGCGAGCTGCAGCACACGCTTCGCCTCGGCCGCGGGCAGCGACCACACCATCGACACCTGATCCTCCGGCAGCGGCAGCAGCGCGAGCACCGCGCCGCCGCGGAACCACTGAAACGCGGTGCCGCGATGCGTCTTTTCCGCTCGGAAGTTCGCCACCACGGCCGCCTGGCCGTAGTCGCTTTCCTTCGTCGCGATGCCGGCAGCGCGCCGCACGAGCGAGTCGGCGCCGTCCGCGCCGACGACAAGCCGCGCCTCGAGCGAGCCACCGTCGCGAGATCGCACGGTGACGGATTTTTCCGAAAAGCGGATCTCCTCGGGTTCCGCTACGGTGGCCTCGAGCCCCTGCCACAAGGCATCCTGCAGCACCGCGTCCTCGACGATCCAGGCGAGCGCGGGCACGCCGGCGCGATAGGCGTCGAACTCGATGCGCGAGGCGCCGTCGTCGCCGGCGACCTGCATCGCGCGGACCGGAGTGCGCCGCGATTCCGGGATCGCCCGCCAGGCACCGATGGATTCGAGGAAGGCGACGTTTCCGGGCGTCAGGGCATAGACCCGCGAATCGAACGAGCCCGAAGCCGGCGGCCGGGGCGCGTGCCGCGCCCGGGCGAGCAACGCGACGCTGCGGCCGCGCAGAGCGCGAGCGAGCGCGGCGCCGACGGGCCCCGCGCCGATGATGACTACTCCTTCATCCATGGGTTTGTGCGGCGTTTCCACGGGCTTATAATCGAGCCTCGCGTGGCGAATTAGCTCAGCTGGTTAGAGCAGCGGAATCATAATCCGTTTGTCCGGGGTTCGAGTCCCTGATTCGCCACCATTTCCCTTTCTGCGCTGCGTGACATGAGAGCCTTCGCCAGTCTGCTGCTCGCCCTGCTGTTCAGCCTCCTGTGCGCCCCGGCGTGGGCGCAGCTGCGCACCATCCCGGCCGATGCGAAGCTAGGCACGATGCGCCACCTTCGCGACACGATCGTGGAGATCGACGGTCAGCGCGCGCGGCTCTCGGCCGGCGCGCAGATCCGCAGCGAGGCCAACATGATCGTGCTGCCGACGGCGCTGCCGCCCGGCTCGCTGGTGAAGTACCAGCGCGACGAGGCGGGCCAGGTACACCGGGTCTGGATCCTCACGCCGGAGGAAGCGGCGCAGCCGCAGGCGCAGTAGCGATGGCGAAACTCTACCTGCGCACGTTCGGCTGCCAGATGAACGAGTACGACTCGCAGAAGATCGCCGACGTGATGCGCGAAGCCGAGGGACTCGAGCCCGCGGCGCGGCCCGAGGACGCGGACCTGATCGTCTTCAACACCTGCTCGGTGCGCGAGAAGGCGCAGGAGAAGGTGTTCGCCGACCTCGGCCGCGTGAAGCACCTGAAGCGCGACAACCCGCGGCTGATGATAGCGGTCGGCGGCTGCGTGGCGAGCCAGGAAGGCTCGGCGATCGTCGAGCGCGCGCCGTACGTCGACGTCGTCTTCGGCCCGCAGACGCTGCACCGGCTGCCCGAGCTGCTTGCGCGGCGGCGCGCGAGCGGCGAGCCGCAGGTCGACATCCGCTTCCCGGAGATCGAGAAATTCGACCACCTGCCCGCCCCCCGTAATGAAGGCGAGAAGCCGGCCGGCAGCGCCTTCGTGTCGATCATGGAAGGCTGCAGCAAGTACTGCAGCTTCTGCGTCGTGCCGTACACGCGCGGCGAAGAAGTGTCGCGCCCCTTCGACGACATTCTCGCCGAGGTGGCCGCGCTTGCCGAGCAGGGCGTAAAGGAGCTGACGCTCCTCGGCCAGAACGTCAACGCGTGGCGCGGCGAGATCGAAGGCGCGAGCGCCGATTTCGCCGAGCTGCTGTTCCTCGTGAACGAGATTCCGGGCATCGAAAGGATCCGCTACACCACTTCGCATCCGCGCGAGTTCACGCCCCGCCTGATCGACGCGCACGCGGCGCTCGACAAGCTCGCGCCGCACGTGCACCTGCCGGTGCAGTCGGGCGCCGACCGCGTGCTGGCGGCCATGAAGCGCGGCTATACCGCGCTCGAGTACCGCTCGATCGCGCGCCGCCTGAAGCAGGCGCGGCCCGGCCTCAGCATCACCAGCGATTTCATCGTCGGCTTCCCGGGCGAAACCGAGCAGGACTTCGAGGCCTCGCTGCGGCTCGCCGCCGAGGCGGACTTCGACGGCGCCTACGTTTTCGTCTACAGCCCGCGGCCGGGCACGCCCGCCGCGGAGCTCGCCGACGACACGCCGCACGAGCGCAAGGTCGAGCGGCTGCAGCGTCTGCAGGCGCAGCTGCAGCGGCAATACGAGAAGGTGAGCGCCGCAATGGTCGGTGGCGTGGAGCGGGTGCTGGTCGAGGGCAGATCGGCAAAAAGCGAAGTGGAATTCGCCGGCCGCACCGCGAACAACCGCGTCGTCAACTTCGCCGGCCGGGCGTTCGCCGGCTCGTTCGTCGACGTGCGAATCACTGCGGCGCTATCGCATTCCTTGCGGGGCCAAATAGTCAAATGAGCGCTTGATGCGAGGCAAGCCGGTCGAAGTCAGCCTCGAGCCGGTCGACAACCAGCGCCTCGCGCGGCTGTGCGGCGCGCTCGACCAGAACCTGCGGCAGATCGAGTCCGCGCTCGACGTCAGCATCGCGCGGCGCGGCGCCAAGTTCACCGTACGCGGCGAGCAGGCGGGGCGCGCCGCGCAGGCGATCGAGCACTTCTACGACCGCGCCTCGGGCGACCTCAACGCCGAGGATGTGCAGCTCGGCCTGACGGAACTGGGTAGTGCTTCGGCAAAGGAAGAAGGCGAGACCTCGCAGCTCCTGACCCGCCGCGCCGACCTGCACGGCCGCACGCCGCACCAGGTGCAGTACATCGAGAACATCCTGGCGCACGACTGCACCTTCGGCATCGGCCCGGCGGGCACCGGCAAGACCTACCTTGCGGTCGCCTGCGCGGTCGACGCGCTCGAGCGCGACAAGGTGAAGCGCATCGTCCTCGTGCGTCCCGCCGTCGAGGCGGGCGAGCGCCTCGGCTTCCTGCCCGGCGACCTCGCGCAGAAGGTCGACCCGTACCTGCGGCCGCTCTACGACGCACTCTACGACCTGATGGGCTTCGAGAAAACCGGCAAGCTGCTCGAGCGCGGCACCATCGAGCTGGCGCCCCTCGCCTACATGCGCGGGCGCACGCTCAACCACTCGTTCATCATCCTCGACGAGGCGCAGAACACCACGCCCGAGCAGATGAAGATGTTCCTTACCCGCATCGGCTTCGGCGCAAAGGCAGTGGTGAACGGCGACGTCACGCAGATCGATCTCGCCCGCGGCCAGAAAAGCGGCCTCATCGAGTCGCGGCGCATCCTCGAGGGCGTGCGCGGCATCGCCTTCACCGAGTTCGGCGCGCAGGACGTGGTGCGCCACCCGCTGGTGGCGCGCATCATCGATGCCTACGACCGGCACAAACAGGAAGAATAGATTGGTGGTGCAGTACGCGGTGCCGCGGCGCGGCCTTCCGAGCCCCGCCTCGTTTCACCGATGGGCTTTGGGCTTTCAAGGAATTGTTCTGCGTATTGTTGGAGAGCGCGAAGGGTACGCGTTAAGCAACAAATACCGCCGAAAAAAGACCCCCACCAACGTCTTGTCCTTTCCGTACGGCAAAGGACGCGGCGACATCGTGCTGTGCCATCCGGTGATCGCGCGCGAGGCACGTGCGCAGGGAAAGACCCTTGCGGCGCACTATGCGCATCTGGTGGTGCACGGGATTCTCCATTTGCGCGGCTACGACCATGAAAAGACACGGGATGCGAAGCGCATGGAAGCGCGCGAAGTGCGCCTGCTGCGCCGCCTCGGCTTTCCCGACCCCTACGCGGTAAAATCCCCGCCTCCCCGATGAACGATCCGTCCCGGCCCAGCCTGCTCGAGCGCCTGTCGGCGCTCATCATGCGCGAGCCGGGCGACCGCGAGCAGCTGCAGCACCTGCTGCGCTCGGCGTACTCGCGCAACCTGCTCGACGCCGACGCGATGTCGATCATCGAGGGCGCGCTGACGGTCTCGGAGATGCAGGTGCGCGACATCATGATCCCGCGCGCGCAGGTGGACTTCATCGACATCAACGAGCCGGTGGAGACCTTCATTCCGCAGGTGATGGCGACCGCGCACTCGCGCTTCCCGGTCATCGACCAGAACAAGGACGACGTCATCGGCGTGCTGCTGGCGAAGGACTTGCTGCGGCACTACGCCGGCGAGGAGGAATTCAACGTGCGCGAGATGCTGCGCCCCGCGGTGTTCGTGCCGGAGGCGAAGCGCCTCAACGTGCTGCTGCGCGAGTTCCGCGCCAGCCGCAACCACATGGCGATCGTGATCGACGAGTACGGCGGCGTGGCGGGGCTGGTGACCATCGAGGACGTGCTCGAGCAGATCGTCGGCGACATCGAGGACGAGTACGACTTCGACGAGGCCTCCGACAACATCCTGCCCGAGCAGGGCGGCCGCTGGCGGGTGAAGGCGCTCACCCAAATCAGCGACTTCAACGCCCACTTCGGCACGCGCTTCGCCGACGAGTCGAGCGACACCATCGGCGGCCTGATCATCCGCCACCTCGGCCGCCTGCCGCGGCGCGGCGAGATCCACATTATCGAGGGCCTGCGCTTCCAGGTGCTGCGCGCCGACAGCCGCCGGGTCTATACCCTCCTCGTCGACAAAGCCAAGACCTAGCCCGATGGGGGGCATCCCCATTTCGGCGTTCCTCGCCGGCGCCGCGGCGGTGGCGGCGTTCGCGCCGGTCGGCTTCCTGCCGATCCTGTTTTTTTCCTTCGCCTGGCTGATCCACCTGCTGGCCGCGGCGACGCCGCGGCGCGCGTTCTGGGTGGCGTTCTGCTTCGGCCTGGGGCTCTTCGGCGCCGGCGTGTCGTGGGTCTACGTGAGCCTGTCGCAGTTCGGCGGCATGTGGCCGCCGCTCGCCGCGCTCGCCACGTTTCTCTTCTGTGCGCTGCTCGCCTGCTTCACCGGCGCAGCCGGATGGCTGCAGGCGCGCATTCCGGCGGCGCCCGCGCTGCGCGCCTGCCTGCTGATTCCCGCGGCGTGGGCGCTCGGCGAATGGCTGCGCAGTTGGGTGCTCAGCGGCTTTCCCTGGCTCTCCGCGGGCTACGCCGCCACCGGCTGGCCGCTGCAGGGCTTCGCTCCCGTGCTGGGGGTCTTCGGGATTTCCTTCGTGATTGTTTCCCTCAGCGGTCTTGTCTGGGTAGTGGCAAGGAGGCAGAACAAAGCACGCTTCATGGCGCTCGCCGGAATCCTCGTCGTCCCGCTCCTCGGTGAAGGACTGCAACGCGCGACATGGACCGAGCCGGTCGGCGAGCCGGTGCGTGTGGCGCTCCTGCAAGGCAACGTCGAGCAGGAGATGAAGTTCAGGCCCGAGCGCTACGCGCGCACGCTCGCCACTTACTTGCGGCTCGCGGAAGAGACGAGCGCGCGGCTCATCGTGCTGCCCGAGACGGCGCTGCCGCGCTTCTACGACGGCATCGATCCAGCCTACCTTGCGCGCCTGGAAGCCGCGGCGCGCCGGAACAACGGCGACCTGCTCGTCGGCGTGCCGATGCGCCGCGACGGCGAGTTCTACAACAGCATCGTCAACCTCGGCAGCGCGCCGCAGCAGGTGTACGACAAGACGCACCTCGTGCCGTTCGGCGAGTTCGTGCCGCCGCTCTTCGGCTGGGTGATGCGCATGGTGGCAATTCCGCTGTCGGATTTCGGCCGCGGCCGGCCCGAGCAGCCGCCGTTCGCGGTCGCCGGCCAGCGCGTCGCCGCGACCGTCTGCTACGAGGACGCTTTCGGCGACGCCGTCGGCGCCCAGGCGCGCGACGCGACGCTGCTCGCCAACCTGTCCAACGTCGCCTGGTTCGGCGACTCGCTCGCGCCCTCGCAGCACCTGCAGATCGCGCGGCTGCGCGCGATCGAGACCGGGCGCGTCCATCTGACGGTGGCGAACACCGGCGTCAGCGCAGTCATCGACCGCGACGGCGCCGTGCTCGCTCGGCTGCCTTCGTTCGCCGAAGGCCGGCTGGAGATGTCGGTGCAGGGCTATGCCGGCGTGACGCCGTACATGCGTTTCGCCGACTGGCCGATCGTCGCGCTGTCGCTCGCGCTCCTCGCCGCCGCCGCGCTGCTTGCGGCACGAAGGGAACGCGCGGGGAGCCGGTAGAATCCGGCGCGAAGCCGATGCTCACTTTCCAGCAGTTGATCCTGCAGCTCAATGCGTACTGGGACCACCAGGGCTGCGTGCTGCTGCAGCCCTACGACATGGAAGTGGGCGCAGGCACCTTCCACACCGCGACCTTCCTGCGCGCCATCGGTCCCGAGCCGTGGAAGGCAGCCTACGTGCAGCCCTCGCGACGGCCGAAGGACGGCCGCTACGGCGACAACCCGAACCGGCTGCAGCACTACTACCAGTACCAGGTCGTGCTCAAGCCGTCGCCCGCGAACATCCAGGAGCTATACCTCGAGTCGCTGAAGAACCTCGGCGTCAACCCGCTCGAGCACGACATCCGCTTCGTCGAGGACGACTGGGAGTCGCCCACGCTCGGCGCCTGGGGCCTCGGCTGGGAAGTCTGGCTCGACGGCATGGAGGTCACCCAGTTCACCTACTTCCAGCAGGTCGGCGGCCTCGACTGCAAGCCGGTGCTCGGCGAAATCACCTACGGCCTCGAGCGCCTGGCGATGTACCTGCAGGACAAGGAAAATGTCTACGACCTCGTCTGGACGCCCGGAGTGAAGTACGGCGACGTCTATCACCAGAACGAGGTGGAGCAGTCGCGCTACAACTTCGAGTTGGCGAACGTCGATTTGCTCTTTGTTCTTTTTAATAGTTATGAAAAAGAAGCAATGCGGTTGATCGAGGCGAAATGCACGCTGCCCGCCTACGAGATGGTCCTCAAGTCCTCGCATACCTTCAACCTGCTCGACGCGCGCGGCGCCATCTCGGTCACCGAGCGCGCCGCCTACATTGGCAGGGTGCGTAACCTTGCCAAGGCGGTGGCGCAGGCCTACTACGAATCGCGGGAGCGGCTCGGCTTCCCCATGCTGGAGCAGAGGTAGATGTCGGCGAGCCTGCTTGTCGAGCTGCTGACCGAAGAACTGCCGCCTAAGGCTTTGAAGGAACTAGGCGTTAACTTCGCCTCATTCATATACGAAGAGTTGGTAAGACAGAACTTCGTCGTGAAGACCGAAGTGCCAAGGCTTGGCTTCGCCACGCCACGCCGGCTGGCGGTTATGGTCCCGAAGGTCTCTGCCCAAGCCGCGGTTCAGGAAAAGGAAGTCCAGGGACCTGCCACCTCCGCGCCGCAGGCGGCGGTTGCGGGCTTCGCCAAGAAACATGGTGTGGCGGTGGAATCGCTGCAGAAACAGAAGACGCCGAAGGGAGAAGTGTTCGTCGCCCGCGCCAAGACCGGCGGTGCGTCGCTGCACGCGATCCTGCCGGAGATTGTCGACAAGGCGCTGAAGCGGCTGCCGATCCCCAAGGTGATGCGCTGGGGCAGCGGCGAAGAGCAGTTCGTGCGTCCCGTGCACGGCCTGGTGATGCTGTACGGCGAGCAGGTGGTTCCCGGAAAGGTCCTCGGCCTCGAATCGCGCAAAGTCACGCTCGGTCATCGCTTCATGGCCGACGGCGAGATCCAGTTGTGGAGCGCCGACGACTACGAATCGACGCTGCTGGAAAAAGGCAAAGTGGTCGTCGATTTCGAGAAGCGAGAGAAAGAAATCCAGAAGCAATTGGAAAGCGAAGCGAAGCGCCAGGGCGCAAGCTTGGGCATCGACTATGGAGTGCTGCTAAATGAAGTGACCGCGCTGGTGGAGTTCCCAGCCGTCTACACCGGCGTCTTCGACAGCGCGTTCATGGAAGTGCCGCAGGAGTGCCTGATCCTCACCATGCGGCAGAACCAGAAGTACTTTCCGCTGTTCGACCAGTCGGGGGGGCTGCTGCCGAAGTTCCTGATCGTGTCCAACATGAAGGTCGCCGACCCGCGCCACATCGTCGGCGGCAACGAGCGCGTGGTGCGGCCGCGGCTCGAGGACGCGCGCTTCTTCTACAACCAGGACCGCAAGGTGCGGCTCGAGGCGCGGGTGCCGCAGCTCGGCAAGGTCGTCTACCACAACAAGCTCGGCAGCCAGCTCGATCGCGTCGGCCGCATCAAGCTCCTTGCCGGCGCCATCGCGCGCATGCTCGGCGCCGATGCGCTCAAGGCGGAGCGCGCCGCCGAGCTCGCGAAGGCGGATCTCCTCTCCGGCATGGTCGGCGAATTCCCCGAGCTGCAAGGCATCATGGGCCGCTATTACGCACGCCACGACGGCGAGCCGGCCGAGGTCGCCGACGCCATCGAGGCGCACTACCGCCCGCGCTTCGCCGGCGATCGGCTGCCGGAAGGGCCCATCGCCTGCGCCGTCGCGCTCGCCGACAAGCTCGACGCGCTCGCCGGCCTGTTCAGCATCGGCGAGCAGCCGACCGGCGAGAAGGATCCGTTCGGCCTGCGCCGGGCCGCGCTCGGCGCGATCCGGATCCTCGTCGAACGGAAGCTCGCGCTTTCGCTGCCGGAGCTGCTGCGCTCCGCGTCGACGCCGTACAAGGGAGGCAACCTCGCGCCGCTGCAGGGGTTCGTCTACGACCGCTTCGCCGGCTACCTCAAGGACCTCGGCTTCTCGACGCTGCAGGTCGATGCCGTGCTCAGCAAGCATCCCCCCCGCCTCGACTTGGTGCCGCAGCAGCTCGAGGCGGTGAAAGCCTTCCAGGCATTGCCTGAAGCAGAAAGTCTGATCGCTGCGAATAAGCGCATTCGGAACATTCTGCGGAAATCCGAGGCCGCCGAAGGCGCTCTGGATCCGAAGCTGCTGAAGGAGCCGGAGGAGAAGGCCCTATTCCAGTCGATGCAGAAGGTAGGCTCTGAAGTCCACAAGTTCATCGACGCGGGCAACTACGAAGCTTCGCTCGGCGCTACAGCTACGCTGAAGCTCTCAGTAGACCCGTTCTTCGACAAGGTTCTGGTCAATGCCGAAGATGCAAAGCTGCGCGCGAATCGTCACGCATTGCTCAAAGAGCTTGAGAATCTGATGAATCAGTTCGCCGACATCTCGAAGCTTTCCGAATGAAACTGATCATCCTCGACCGCGACGGCACCATCAACTACGACAGCGAGGCCCACATCAAGTCGCCCGCCGAGTGGCGGCCGATCGAGGGCAGCCTCGAGGCGATCGCGCGGCTCACGCAGGCCGACTACCGCATTACGGTGGCGACCAACCAGTCGGGCATCGCGCGCGGCCTGTTCGACACCACTACTCTGATTGCGATCCACGACACGATGCAGAAAGCGCTCGGCCAGGTCGGCGGGCGCATCGACGCCTTCTTCTTCTGCCCGCACGCCGCCGACTCGGCTTGCGAGTGCCGCAAGCCGAAGCCGGGCATGCTGATCGAGATCGCCAACCGCTTCAACGTCTCGCTCGACGATACCTATATGGTGGGCGACGCGCTGCGCGACCTCGAGGCGGCGGCCGCCGCCGGCGCGAAGCCGGTGCTGGTCCTCACCGGCAAGGGCAAGAAGACGCAGAATGAAGGCAAGCTGCCGCCCGGCACGATGGTATTCCCCGATCTGGCCGCTTTCGCCGCGCACCTCGCTCCATGATGCTTTTGCGCTCGGGCCTTTTTGCGCTCGCGCTGATCGTAGTCACCCCGCCCTACGCGATCGTCGCGATTGCGACGCTTCCGCTGCCGCGGCTCACGCGCTACCGGATCATTTCAGGCTGGTCGCGGCTGGTGATTTTGCTTTCGAAAATGATTCTGAAGATCGATTGGCGGATCGAAGGCCGCGAGCATCTCCCCCAACGCCCGTCGGTGATCCTCGCCAAGCACCAGTCGGCGTGGGAGACGATGGCCTTCCAGCTGTTCTTCCCGCCGCAGGTGCACGTGCTGAAGCGCGAGCTGCTGTGGATCCCGTTCTTCGGCTGGGGCCTCGCGCTGATGAGCCCGATCGCGATCGACCGCCGCCGCGGCCACTCGGCGCTGCGCTTCATGGCGAAGCGCGGCAAGCAGCGCCTCGCGCAGGGATTCTGGATCGTGGTGTTTCCCGAAGGCACGCGCGTCGCGCCCGGCGAGAGGCGCCCTTACCAGATCGGCGGCGCCTGGCTCGCCGCCGCGACCGGCGCGCTGGTCGTGCCGGTCGCGCACAACGCCGGCCTGGTATGGCCGCGCAATGCTTTCCTCAAGCGGCCGGGCACCGTCACCATCCGCATCGGGCCGCCGATCGACCCCGCCGATCGCGACCCCGCCACCATCAACCGACTCGCCGAGAAATGGATCGAAGAGCAACAGAAGGCGCTTTGCTGATCGAGCTGGGCGGGCGGACGGTGGAATACCGCTTCGCCCGGCGCCGCCGCCGCACGCTCGGCATCACTGTCGACGCCGGCGGCCTGCGCGTCGCGGCGCCTCTGCGGGCGCCGTGGCGCGAAGTCGAGGCGTTCCTGCGCGAGAAGGAGCGCTGGATCCTCGCCAAGCTTGATGAATGGGCCGAAGCGCCGCGGCCCGTGGTGCTTCGCGGCGCGAGCGGCGAGTCGCTGCCCTACCTCGGTATCGAACATACGCTCGAGGTGCGCGACGGCGGCCGCTCCGTCTCGCGCGACGGCGAGACCCTCATCGTCTCGGCGCCGCCCTCGCGCGTGCTGAAGACGCTCGTCGGCTGGCTGAAGATGAGGGCGCTCGAGAGCTTGACCCCGCGCGTCGCCCACTACGCGCAGGCGCTCGGCCGCCCCGCGCCCGCCGTGGCGCTCGTCGGCGGCCGCGCCCGCTGGGGCGTGTGCGCCGCCGACGGCACCATCCGCCTGAGCTGGCGCCTGGTGCAGGTCGACCCGGCGCTCGCCGACTACGTCGCCGCGCACGAGGCGGCGCACCTCGTCGAGATGAACCATTCGAAACGCTTCTGGAGCCTGCTCGCCTCGCTGTATCCTGCGTGGCGCGACGCCCGCGAGCGACTCGAGCTCGCCGGGGCCGCGCTGCCGATCATCAAAGGAGCCGCATGAGAATACTGCACACCATGCTTCGCGTCGGAGACCTGCAGCGCTCGGTGAAGTTCTACACCGAGCTCCTCGGCATGAAGCTTCTGCGCACCACCGATCGCCCCGAGCAGAAATACTCGCTCGCCTTCGTCGGCTACGACACCGAGGAGCGCAGCGCGGTAATCGAGCTCACCTACAACTACGGCGTCGCCAAGTACGAGCTCGGCGGCGCCTACGGCCACATCGCGATCGAGTTTCCGGACATCAAGTCGACGTGCGAGAAGGTCCGCACCGGCGGCGGCAAAGTCACCCGCGAGCCCGGCCCCGTCAAAGGCGGCACCACCAACATCGCCTTCGTCGAAGACCCCGACGGCTACAAGATCGAGTTCATCGAGAGACGGACGTAGTCCTCGGGCGACAGATTCTCCGGCCGCAACCCGGCATCGATGCCGAGCGCAGCGAAGTCGATTCCCGGGAGTGCGTTGCGCAGCGTCTTTCGTCGTGCCGAGAACGCCCGCCTCAACAGATCGTCGTCCAGCTTCCCCTGCTTCGGCAGCGGCTCCAGCCGGACGACCGCCGATTCGACTTTCGGCGGCGGGCGGAATGCGCCTTTGGAGACGTTGAAGAGCTTCTTCATCTTGAAGCGCGCCTGAAGCGCGACCGACAAGCGCCCGTATTCAGGCGTCGACGGTGCGGCGACCATGCGCTCGACCACTTCGAGCTGAAGCATGAAGTGCATGTCGCGCACGCGGTCGGCGTAGCGCGCCACGTGGAACAGCAGCGGCGTCGAGATGTTGTACGGCAGGTTGCCTACAATGCGGGCGCCGCGCGGGAAGATTGAGTAGTCGAACTCCAACGCGTCGGCTACGTGAATCTTGTATTGCTGTAGTCGCGCGGCGAGATCGCGGTCGATCTCTATTGCTTCGAGGTTTTTCGTCTTTTCAAAGAGCAGTCGGGTAAGAGCGCCCTCGCCTGGCCCGATCTCCACCACAAAATCAGAAGACTTGAGAGACAAAGCATCGATGATCTTCTCCAGGACATGCGGGTCGTGGAGGAAGTGCTGGCCAAATCGCTTACGCGGCCTGTGCGAGCTCGATGGCAAGGTTGATGGCTTCGATCAGACTGCCGGCGTCGGCCGTGCCGGTGCCGGCGAGGTCGAGAGCGGTGCCGTGGTCGACGGAGGTGCGGACGAACGGCAGGCCGAGCGTGACGTTCACGCCCTTGCCGAAGCTCGCGTACTTGAGCACCGGCAATCCTTGGTCGTGATACATGGCGAGCACGGCGTCGGCGGCTTTCACGCGCTCTGGAACGAACAGCGTGTCGGCGGGAATCGGACCGGTGGCGGAAATTCCCGCGGCGACGGCTTCGGCGATGGCGGGAGCGATGACGTCGATGTCTTCGCGGCCGAGGTGGCCGGACTCGCCGCTGTGCGGGTTGAGTCCCGAGACGAGGATTCGCGGCTTGGCGATGCGAAAACGCTTCTTGAGGTCGCCGTCCAGCACGCGCAATGTCTGGACGAGACCTTCCTTGTTGATTGCTCCAGGAACGTCGGTGAGCGCGAGGTGCGTGGTCGCCAGCGCGACGCGCAAGCCGCCGCCGACGAGCATCATCACTACATGCGGCGCATGCGCGTGTTCGGCGAGGTATTCGGTGTGGCCGGTGAAAGGGATGCCGGCATCGTTGATGACGCTCTTCTGCACCGGCGCGGTCACCATCGCGTCATATTCGCCCGAGAGGCAGCCGCGGATCGCGCGGTCGAGGATGGCGAGGACGTAGCGTGCGTTGGCAGGATCGAGCTTGCCCGGCGTGTGCGGCCGCGCGAGCGGGACGTGCTCGACGCTCGCGCAGCTGGCAAGGAGGGAGCGGTCGCCTATCGCGACGAGCGTCGCGGGAAATTTCTGTCTGCATGCCGCCAGGCTGATCTCCGGGCCGATCCCTGCCGGCTCCCCCGAAGTCAGCGCGATGACCGGCGGCTTTATTTCTCCTCCAGCCGCATGTCGACGTAGGTCTGGTCGCGCAGCGTGCGCAGCCATTCCTGATAGGAGTCGTCGGACTTGCGCTCGCGCAGCGCCTGGCGCGCCTGCGCGCGGCGCCGCTCGTTGTTCACTTCGGCGCTGCGCCGCTCGAGCACCTGGATCAGGTGGTAGCCAAAGGGCGTGCGCACCGGCTCGCTGACCTCGCCGATCTTCAGCTGCAGGTACGCGCGCTCGAAGTCGGGGACCGTGTCGCCCGGGTAGATCCAGTCGAGCTCGCCGCCGCGCGCCGCGGTACCGTCGTCGGAGTGCACGCGCGCCATCTCGCCGAAGTCGGCGCCGCCGTCGACGATGCGCTCGCGCAGGTTGGCGAGGCGCTGGCGCGCGTCGCTCTCGGATACCGACTCGCTGGTGCGGATCAGGATGTGGCGAAGGCGCGTCTGCACGATGGGCGCGCCGGACTCGGCGCTCGCCCCGCGCCTCTCGTTCATCCGCACCACGTGGAAGCCTGCCGGACTGCGCAGTACCGGGCTCACCTCGCCGGGGTTCATCTTGCTGAGCGCCTGCACGAACAGATCGGGCAGCCGGTCCTGCGCGCGCCAGCCGAGCGCGCCGCCTTGCAGCGCGTCGGGAGCGTCGGAGACGCTCGCCGCCAGGCTGGCGAAGTCGCCGCCGGCGCGCGCCTCCTGCACCACTTTCTCGGCGCGACCGCGCGCCTGCTCGACGCGCTCGGGGCTCGCCTGCTCCGGAATGCGCACCAGGACGTGCGACAGGTTGAACTCGACACGGTCGGCGGTCGACTTGGTGTCGGCGAGAAACAGGTCAATTTCGCCGTCGCTCACCTGGATCTTGTCGTTCACCTCGCGCTCGCGCAGGCGCGACAGGACGATCTGCTCGCGCAGGTCCTCGCGGTAGCCGGGGAAGGACACGCCGTCCTTCTCCAGCGCGCCGCGGAACTCGACCAGCGTCATGCGGTTCTGCTCGGCTATGCGCTGCACCGCGCGGTCGAGCTGCAGCTCGTCGACGCGGATGCCGGTATCGCGCGCAAGCTGCAACTGCGCCTTGTCGAGGATCAGGCGATCCAGCATCTGGCGCTCGAGCACCTCGCGCTGCGGCGGCAGCACGTTGCGCCGGCGCAGGTTGCGCTCGGCCGAGGCGACCGCCTCCTGCAGCTCGGAGGCGGTGATCACCTCGCGGTTGACCACCGCGACGATGCGGTCGACCAGCGCCGTGCTCTGTACTGCCGGGGCTGCGGCCGGGGCAGCTTGTGTCGCGGCCGGCGTCGCCGGAACCGGAGAGGGAGCCGGGACCGGAGCAGGGGCAGGAGCAGGTTGCGCCGCAGCCGGCGTCGGGGCCGGGGCCGCCGGTGGCTGCTCCGCGGCTTGGCTCCACGCCGCGGGAAGCCATACGAGCGATGCAAGCAACGCCAGAATTGCTGGAAATCGCATGCGTCTTAGAACCTCTGCTCGAAAGGTAAGTTTCGCCGCAAGCTGGGGGGCGTAAGGGCGTTGTCGCTCGGGTTGGTGACCGAGTAGCCCGACACGCTGCGCGAGAGCAGCTGCACTACATCGTTGGTGCCGAGCTGGCCCACGCCGTTGAATTCCAATTGGAAAAAGATGCCCGTCGAGCTCGTGTTGGAGGCCGCCTGGAGCTTCTGCATCACGCCGCGGAACACCCAGCAGCCGCCGTTGTATTCGGCGCCGGCGAGGCCCTCAAGCAGCCGACCGTCCAGGAACGAGTAATTGTACCGTCCGATAGCGTACCAGCCGGTCGCGACCGGCCACTGGCCCGCGATGTCGATCTGTCTCACGCCGGTGACGGTATCGCTGCCGCGGGTGAAGCGGTAGCTTGCGTTGATCACCTTCGCCTGCTCGGGCGTGTAGCGCGCCGCTACAGCGAACCGCTCGGTGCGCTGCTCCTGCTGACCCCACTGGACCGTGGTGTCGAAGGCCCAGGCGCGCGAATAG
The DNA here is from genome assembly GCA_036496555.1 of Burkholderiales bacterium. Lineage (GTDB taxonomy): Bacteria > Pseudomonadota > Gammaproteobacteria > Burkholderiales > SG8-39 > SCGC-AG-212-J23. The sequence goes on from DASXKY010000129.1 coordinate 51,177, forward strand.
CGCCCGCCTAGTGAGGCGAGCAGATCCGAGTCGTGCGCTGTGCGCAGCTCCGAGGTCGGCGTCAACCCTACGCGCTCGTCATCGAAATAGTGGCGCTGGCCGATGGTCGCGCGCAGCACTTCCTGACCGTTCGGCTGCAGCCAGCGCGAGGTGAGGGCAAGCGTCAGCTGGTTGGCGTCGCCGAAACGGTCGTTGCCGACGAACCGGTTCTCGCTGAAGAGCTGGGCATAGTTGAGGTCTGCGAGCGAGGTATCGAAGACCGGGATCGCATTCTGGTCGCGGAATGGCGCATAGACGTAGAACACCCGCGGCTCGAGTGTCTGCGATCCCATGCGGCCGAACATGGTGACGGGCCGCTCGAAGACGAGGCCGGCGTCCGCGCTGAACCAGGGGATAGTCGCCGACGGATTGGTCTTCTGGTCGAGTGGAAGATTGTTGGTGAGGTCGTAGTTGACCTGGTGCAGGCCGACCCGCGGCGTGAAAAAGGAGCCTGGACTGAGAATCGGCAACGCCAACGTCGGATTCAACGCGGTGCGGGAGCCCTCGATCAGCGTCGGGTGGGTGAAGCGCACATACTCCGCGGGCAGCTCGCCGTCGACGAGGCCTCCGATATCGACGGCCGCCGTGCTGAACGTGAGCTGCGGCAAGCGGGCATACGGCGGCGTGATGGGCGCGAGCGGATCCTGCAGAGTCTGGAAGCGCTGCACCCGCACCCCGGCGCTGTACGGGACGCTGGGCGCAAATCGGTTGCTGTAGCTCAGGGAGCCGTCCTGCGGCAGCGTGCCGATGGTGACCTGCTTCACCTGGCTCGCCAGGTCGACGAAATAGCGGTC
>DASXKY010000130.1:0-10930 GCA_036496555.1 Burkholderiales bacterium
GGCTGGGCCCGCGCCAGGGGCTTCTCCAACGGCATCGCGGCGAGCGGCCGGCTGGTCTTCATCGCCGGCCAGATCGGCTGGACCGGCGAGGGCAAATGGGAGGCGCGCGACTTCGCGGGCCAGTTCAAGCAGGCGTTGAAAAACATTCTCGCCGTATTGCAGGAAGCCGGCGGCCGTCCCGAGCACATCGTGCGGCTGACCTGGTACGTGATCGACAAGCAGGAATACCTCGGCGCGCTGAACGAAGTCGGCACCGCCTACCGCGAGCTGATGGCCAGGCACTATCCCGTCATGGCCGTGGTGCAGGTGAGCGGGCTGGTCGAGGACGGGGCGCGCCTGGAGATCGAAGCCACCGCGGTGCTGCCGGAAAAACGAGCGGAGAAATGACGATGAAAGTCACCGTGATCGGAGGGGGACCGGGCGGCCTGTACTTCGCGCTGCTGGCGAAGAAGGCCTGGCCGAGCTGGGACATCACGGTATACGAGAGGAACCGCCCCGACGACACCTTCGGCTTCGGCGTGGTGTTCTCCGACCAGACGCTCGATTCGTTCAAGGCCTACGACTCGGTCACCTACGAGCGCATCCGCCGCCGCTTCGCCTACTGGGGCGACGTCGACGTGGTGTACAAGGGAAGCGTGCTGCGCTCGGGCGGCAACGGCTTCTGCGGCTGCTCGCGGGTCGCGCTGCTCAACATCCTGCAGGACCGCGGCCGCGAGCTCGGCGTGCAGATGCGCTTCCAGCGCGAGGTCGACGACCTGGCCGAGTTCGCCGATTCCGACCTGATCGTCGTCGCGGACGGCATCAATTCAAAAATCAGGTCCAGGCATGAAAGCCATTTTCAGCCGAGCGTCGACCTGAGGCCCAACAAGTTCACCTGGCTCGGCTCGACCAAACCTCTGGACGCTTTCAAATATTTCTTTAAGGAAGTGAAGGAAGGTCTGATCGTCGCGCACTGCTACCAGTACGAGCCCGGCCGCTCGACCTGGGTCATCGAGACCGACGGCGACACCTGGCGCAAGCTCGGATTCGACACCAACAGCGAGCCGGAAATGATCTCGAAGTTGCAGGATATTTTTTCTGAAGAATTGGCAGGTCATCCGCTCATCCCGAATCGCTCGCTGTGGCGCAACTTCCCGACCATCACCAACAAGACGTGGGTGAAGGGCAATGCCGTCCTGGTCGGTGACGCGAAGGCGACGGCGCATTTCTCCATCGGCTCCGGCACCAAGCTGGCGATGGAAGATGCCATTGCTCTCTATGAAGCGCTCAGAACCGAAGAAACCGTAGGGCCGGCGTTAGCGAAATACGACACCGCCAGGCGCGAGGAGGTCGAGAAGACGCAGCACGCCGCCAACGTCTCGCTCGGCTGGTTCGAGCACATGAAGCGCTATTGGGGCATGGCGCCCGAGCAGTTCGCGTTCGGCGTGATGTCGCGGTCCAAGCAGATCACCTGGGAGAACCTGGAGCTGCGCGATCCGCAGTTCGTGAAGCGGATCAATTCCTGGCATGCGAACGAGATACGCAAGCAAGGCTTCGACGTCGATCTGGCCAATCCGCCGCCGCCGATGTTCACCCCGTTCCGCCTGCGCGATCTGGTGATAGAAAACAGGGTGGCGGTCTCGCCGATGGATCAGTATTCGGCGGTCGACGGCGTGCCGGGCGACTGGCACCTGGTGCACCTCGGCGGGCGCGCCGTCGGCGGCGCCGGCCTGGTGTACGTCGAGATGACCTGCCCCTCGCCCGAGGCGCGCATCTCGCCGGGCGATACCGGGCTGTGGAACGAGACCCAGCGGGATGCCTTCGGAAAAATAGTCCGGTTCTGCAACACCCACTCAAAGGCCAAGCTGTGCATGCAGCTCGGGCACGCCGGCCGCAAGGGCTCGACCCAGCTCGGCTGGGAGCGCATGGACTACCCGCTCGAGCGCGGCAACTGGCCGCTGGTATCGGCCTCGCCGATTCCCTTTTACGAGGGCATCTCGCAGGTTCCGAAAGAAATTTCTGCGGATGAAATGCGCAAAGTCGTCGAAGACTTCGCGCGCTCGGCGCGCTTCGCCGATCAGGCGGGCTTCGACATGCTCGAGATCCACATGGCGCACGGATATTTGCTTGCAAGCTTTATTTCTCCACTAACTAACAGAAGAAAAGATTCCTACGGCGGCAGCATCGAAAACCGCATGCGCTTTCCGCTGGAGGTGTGGCGCGCCTGCAGGCAGGTTTTCAATGCGAGAAAACCGATGTCGGTCAGGATTTCCGCGACCGACTGGGCGCCGGGCGGGCTCTCGGGCGAGGACCTGATGGCCGCCGTGCGCATGCTGAAAGCCGAGGGCTGCGACATGATCGACTGCTCGACCGGACAGACCGTGCCGCACCAGCGGCCGATTTACGGCCGCATGTACCAGGCGCCGTTTTCGGACTGGGTGCGAAACGAAGTGGGCATCGCGACGATGACCGTCGGCGCCGTTACTACGCCCGACCAGGTCAACACGCTGATCGCCTCCGGCAAGGCGGACCTCGTCGCGCTCGCGCGCCCGCACCTCGCCAATCCGTATTTCACGCTGCAGGCCTCCGCGTGGTACCAGCACGCGGGGCAGCATTGGCCGGCGCAGTATCTTCCGGGCCGCGACCAGGCATTCCGCAACGCGGCCCGCGAGCGCGTCGAGCTCACGGAGCTGCGCCTGCGCGCGCGGCCGGCGAGCCATGAAGTGAACGAGGCGAAGAAGGTCGCATGATCACCCTCTGGGAGCTCGGCGGGCAGAACGATCGGCGCTACAGCCTGTTTTCCTGGCGCACGCGCATGGCGCTGAAGCACAAGGGGCTGCCCTTCGAGACGCACCCGGTGGCGATGAGCGACAAGGCGGCGATTGCGTTCTCGGCGGGCAAGACGGTACCGGTCATCCGCGATGATCAGATGGTGGTGCGCGATTCCTGGAAGATCGTCGAGTACCTGGAAGACCGCTATCCGCAGGCGCCGACGCTGTTCGGCGGCGACATCGGCCGCGGCATGGCGCAGACCTTCAACACCTGGGTGGACCGCGCGGTGGTGCCGGCGATGCTGCCGGTGATCGTCGCCGACATCCACCAGCGCGTCGATCCGCGCGACGACGCCTTCTTCCGCGAGATGATGGAGAAGATCGTGAAGAAGACGCTCGAGCAGGCGCGCGCCGAGCGCGACGAGGCGCTGAAGCGCCTCGGCCGCGCGCTCGAGCCGATGCAGTCCGCGCTCAAGCGCCAGCCCTACGTCTGCGGGCGCGAGCCCGCGTACGCCGACTACGTCCTGTTCTCGGTGTTCCAGTGGGCGCGGGTGATGAGCCCGCAGGAAGTGCTCGGCCCGGAAGACCCGCTCTGCGCGTGGCGCGAGCGCGTCCTCGACCTCTTCGGCGGCTTCGCGCGCCATGTCCCGACGGCCTGAGCGCGTGCGCTGCAAGTGGCCGGGCAACCCGCTCGCCATCGAGTACCACGACAAGGAGTGGGGCGTGCCGGTGCGGGACGACCGCACGCTCTACGAGTTCCTGATCCTGGAGGGCGCGCAGGCCGGGCTGTCGTGGGACACGGTTCTCAGGAAGCGGGAGAACTACCGGAAGGCTTTGCGCGGTTTCGATTTCAACAGGGTTTCGAAGTTCGCCGGGAAGGAGAAACGTAAACTGCTGGCTGATCCGGGCATCGTGCGCAATCGCGCGAAAATCGAGTCGGCCGTAGTCAACGCGCGGGGCGTCCTCGCGTTGAGGAAGGAGTTCGGCAGCTTCTCGCGCTACATTTGGAGCTTCCAGGACAAGGGCGCCGAGGCGCTGTCGAAGGACCTCAAGAAGCGCGGCTTCAACTTCGTCGGGCCGACGATCGTGTACGCTTTCATGCAGGCGACGGGCATGGTGAACGACCACGAAAAGACTTGCTTCCGCTGGCGCAAGCTCAATGCGAAGCGCTAGCCTGGTATTGCTGCTGTTGCTCGCCGTGTGCGGCCGCGCGCTCGCCTACGACGCGAACGGCGTCGCCCTCGGCGGCACCGAGCAGGAGATCCTCAAGAAATTCCCCAGCGCGCGCTGCCAGCCGCTCGAGTGGAAGAGCAAGGCCGCCGACCGGCGCTGCGACGACGGCCGCATCGCCTTCGCCGGCAAGGTCGAGGCACGCATCACGTTCTACCTGCGCAAGGGCATCATCGAAGCCTTCGACATTCGCTTCAAGGCCGACGACCTGGCCAAGGTCGTCGCCTATCTCAAGGACCGCTACGGCGCGCCGCTCGCCGAGACACGCGACAAGATCGAGCGCAAGGACAAGCAGGCGCTCGAGATCTACCGCGTGCGCTGGGAGAGCGGGCACGAGCACGCGGTGCTGGTGTCGCAGGGCGAGAAGGGCCGCCCGTCGTTCATCGCCTCGCGCGGCGACTTCGACGCGGAAATTTACCGCGTACGTTAGGCGCGGCTAGAGCTTCCTCAGCAGCGTCGCCGCGCGGTCGGCATCCTGCGGGCTGTCGAGCGCGAGGTGGCAGACGAACTTCCTGCCGATGACGTCCGCACTGATGCCGCGGAAGCTGATGCCGGCATCGCCCAGCACGCGAGTGATCTTCGCGCCGAGCCCCGGCTTGTCGCCGCCCTCGATCTTCACGCCGTGCATCACGCCGGTTTTCGCCACGCCGGCGGCGAGCGCCGCTGCTTCGGCCTTCTTGCCCTTGATCGGGCCGACGACCAGCATGCCGCTGCCCGGTTGTTCGGGCAGGCGGCGCGCGAACATCATGTCCAGGCTGATCTTCGCCTTGGCCAGCTTCTCGAGGACGGCGGCGGCACCGCCGGCGCGGTCTTCGATGGTGGCGGTCCAGACGTCGTAACGCTTTGCCTTGAGTGCCATGCTGTCCCCCTGTGCAGGTGGCCTGCAGCGCATAATCTACTCCCAGGAGGCAGGGCATGGACCGGGACCAGCAGGCGGAAAGGCGTGCGGCCATCACAGCGGCGGTCGCCGAGGTGCGCGAGATCGAGGCGCGCGAAGGCATGACGCGGAAGAGCCTGGAGCACATTAAGCAACGGCTGATCAAACTGGCCGCCCGCAAGGATCTCTTTAGCGAGAAGGATTTTGCGCCGCCGGCCCCCGGCGGCAAGCTGAAATCCTGCCTCTACCGCGTCGCCGAGGACGCCGATCACCGTTTCGCCCTCTACGTCAATGCCTCCCTCGGCGGCCACAGTACCCCGGCGCACAACCACACCACGTGGGCGGTGATCGTCGGCGTCACGGGCGAGGAGCTCAACCGCTTCTACGACCGCGAGGGCGGCGGCGTGCGCGAGAAGGGGCAGGACGTGGTGAAGCAGGGTACCGGCGTGTGCTTTCTGCCCGAGGACCTGCACTCGATCCATATCCAGGCGCCGCTCGTGAACTTCCATATGTACGGGCTGGCGCTCGACCACCTGCACCGCCGCGAGTATTACAAGGCGGAAGAAAAGGCCTGGAAGGTCTTCCCCGCGCATGGCGATATCCGCGAAGCGCGTTAGCGAGCGCCTCGCCGGATCCGAAGAGCTGGCCCTGCTCGACGTGCGCGAGCAGGGCGTGCACTACCGCGGCCACCCGTTCTACGCCGTCTCCGCGCCGCTCTCGCGCCTGGAGCTGATGGTCGGCGACCTCGTCCCGCGCAAGAGCGCTTCCATCGTTGTGCTGGATGGCGGCGAGGGACTTTCCGAAAGGGCGGAATCGAAGCTGAAAGAGCTGGGGTATCTCGACGTATCCATCCTGGAAGGCGGCTGCCAGGGCTGGAAGAATGCCGGGCTGGAACTCTTCAGCGGCGTCAACGTTCCTTCGAAAGCCTTCGGCGAGTTCGTCGAGCACCGCTACGAGACGCCGCGAATACCGCCGGAGGAGCTGAAGGAGCTACTGGCGAAAAAGCACAAGATGGTGGTCCTCGACTCGCGGCCGTTCGAGGAATACCGGCGGATGAGCATCCCGGGCAGCATCGACGTGCCGGGCGCCGAGCTCGCCTGGCGCGTGCACGACCTCGCGCCCGAGCCCGACACCCTGGTGGTGGTGAACTGCGCCGGACGCACGCGCAGCATCATCGGCTGCCAGTCGCTGCGCAACGCCGGCATTCCGAACCGCGTCGTCGCGCTGAAGGACGGCACCATGGGCTGGGACCTCGCCGGCTTCGAATGCGAGCGCGGGGCGGGCCGCGTCGCGCCGCAGCCGACGCTGGAGGGCCGCGAGAAAGCGCTGCGCGCCGCCGAGCGCGTGGCGGTGCGCTTCGACGTCAAGTTCGTCGATGGTCAAACGCTGGAAAAGTGGCAGCGCGATCCTGCGCGCACGCTCTACATCCTCGATGTGCGCACTCGCGAGGAGTTCGAGCGCCGTCACGTAGCCGGCGCGCGCCACGCGCCCGGCGGCCAGCTCGTGCAGGCGAGTGACGAGTACGTGGGCGTGCGCAACGCGCGCGTGGTCGTGACCGATTGGGAACTGGTGCGCGCGGTGATGACGGCGTCTTGGCTCAACCAGATGGGCTGGGACGACGTGCACGTTCTGCAGGACTTCTCCAATCTCGCCTTCGAATCCGGGCCGCGGCCGAAGCCGGCGGTTCGAACATGGCAAACGACGCGCGACATCTCCGGCGCGACGGTGCTGGATCTCTCGACCAGCCTGCGCTTCCGCTATTCGCACGTTCCCGGCGCCTGGTGGGGGGTGAGGTCAAGATTGGATGAAGCTGCACGGAAGATTCCCGCGATGAAGAATTTGATTCTTACATCGGAAGACGGGACGCTGGCCCACCTCGCCGCGCCCGAGGCCGCCGCCCTCTGGCCTGACGTGAAAGTCCTCGAAAGCGGAAACGCCGCATGGACTGGTCCGACGGAGTCGGGGATGGAGCGCGCCACCACCGAGCGCGACGACGTCTGGTATAAGCCCTATGATCACGCGCAGGACTACAAGAACTTCGCGCGCGAGTACTTGAATTGGGAACTGACGCTGGTCGAGCAGATCAAGCGCGACCCGACCATCCGTTTCCGCAGCTACTGAGGGAGGCTCGATGAGGTATCTATTGGCGGCAGTCCTGGCGCTCGGCGTCGGCGGCGCCGTGGCGCAAAGCTTTCCGGCGAAGCCGGTCGTGATGGTGGTGCCGTTCTCGGCCGGCGGGCCGACCGACACCATCGCGCGGCTCCTCGGCGAGCGCATGGCGAAGTCGCTCGGCCAGACGGTGCTGATCGATAACACCGTAGGCGCCGCCGGCAGCATCGCGATGGGCCGCGTCGCACGCGCCGCGCCGGATGGCTACCTGATCGCCATCGGCCACATCGGGCCGAACGTTTTCAACGGCGTGATCTACAACCTGCAGTACGACCTGCTGAAGGACTTCGCGCCGGTGGCGATGGTCGCCACCAATCCGCAGGTTCTGGTCGGCAAGACTTCGCTCCCAGCGAAGGATCTCAAGGAGCTGGTGGCGTGGACCAAGGCGAACGGCGACCGGGTTTCGTTCGGCACCGCCGGTGCCGGCAGCCCCTCGCACGTGACGGGCGTGTACTACAACCAGCTGACCGGAAGCAACGCCAAAGCGATCCATTACAAGGGCGCTGCTCCGGCGATGACCGATCTCATTTCCGGCCAGATCGACATCTACTTCGACCAGGCGGTCACCGCGGTGCCGAACTCGAAAGGCGGCCGCGTGAAGGCGTACGCCGTCACGGCGAACAAGCGGATCGCGGCGGCGCCGGACATTCCCACGGTCGACGAGGCCGGCCTGCCCGGCCTCTACATGAGCATCTGGCACGGCATCTGGGCGCCGAAAGGCACGCCCGCGCCGGTGATCGCGCGCCTGAATGGCGCCATCGTCGACGCGCTCGCCGACGAGGGGGTGCGCAAGCGGCTGATGGACCTCGGGCAGGAGATTCCCGCGCGCGAGCAGCAGACGCCGGAAGCGCTCGGCGCGCACCACAAGGCCGAGATCGAGAAGTGGTGGCCGCTGGTCAAGGCCGCCGGCGTCAAGGCCGACTAGCCGCTAGCGGGGATAGGACCCGTTGTTGACGTCGACGGTCGCGCCGGAGAGATAGGCGGGGCTGTCGGTCGCAAGCCAGACGATCGTCTGCGCGACTTCTTCGGGGCTGCACGGCCGGCCCGAGTGCACCGAGCGCATCACCGCGTCCTTGCGCGACTGCGGCAGCTGGTCGTACATCGCCGTGAGCGTCGGCCCCGGCGCCACGGCATTCACCAGGACGCCGTCCTTGCCGAGCAGCCCGGCGTAGGTCTTGGTGACGTTGAGCAGCGCGGCCTTGGTCGCGCCGTACCAGAGGTCCGGATGTCCGGTGAAGGCGGCGACCGAGCCGACGTTGACGATGCGACCCGACTTGCGCCGCCTCATCTGCGGCGCCACCGCCTCGATCAGCGCGACCGGCGCGCGCAGGTTGACCGCGATGATCTCCTGCGCGTGCGCCTCGGGAATCGCGTCGGGCGGATCGCAGTAGAGCACGCCCGCGTTGTTCACGAGGACATCGATATTTCCAAGCTGCCCTACGGTCTCTTCAATTTTTTCGAGGAAGCGGAGGTCGAATGTGATGCGCCGGACCTCCTTCGGCAAATCACAACCTGAAAAATCCTTGTCGAGAGCGAAAACCTGCAAACCGGCCTTCGCTAGCAGCGCCGCAGTGGCCCTGCCGATGCCGCGCGCGGCGCCGGTGACCAGCGCCGTCTTCACAGCCCCGGCATGCTGAAGCCGCTGGCCCGCAGTTCAGTAATCAAAGTATTTTGTTCAGAAGAAGAAAGCTCGACCAGCGGCGGCCGGCAGGTCTCCCACTGCGGGTCATTGCCGAAGTGCGCGATGGCGGCCTTCAGCGCCGGGATCATCGGTTGCTTCTGTACGATCTTGCGCGTGGCAGTGATGCCGGCCTGCAGCTTGTCGGCGTCCGGCCCCTTCCAGTTGCGGTAGACCTGGTCGATCGGGCCCGGGTTGATGTTGCCGGTGGCGGTAATGCAGCCCTTGCCGCCGTTCCTCATGTTGTCGAGCAGGAAGGTCTCGCTGCCGGCGAAGACGTCGAAGCCTTCCTTCGCGAAGGCGTCGAGCATGGCTTTGGTGTTCGACCAGTCGCCGGAGGAGTCTTTCACGCCGGCAACGCTGGCCGGATATTTCTTCAGCAGCTTTTCGATCAACGCCAAGGTTATGGCGACCTGAGAGACCGGGGGGATGTGGTACAGGTAGAGTTGCAGCCGCTCGTCGCCGACGCGCTCGATCACCTCGGCGAAGTTGCGGTAGAGGCCTTCGTCGGAGACCCCCTTGTAATAGAACGGCGGCAGCATCAGAACGCCGGCGCAACCGAGCTCGACCGCGGCGCGCGTCATCTCGATCGAGTCGGAGAGCGCGCAGTGGCCGGTGCCCGGCATCAGGCTCGCGGCGGGGACGCCGCCGGCCACGAGTTTTTCCAATAAAGAACGTTTTTCCGAGACTGAAAGCGAATTGGCTTCGCTATTCGTGCCGAAGACGGCGAGGCCCGCGCAGCCGCTCTTCAGCAGCCACTTGCAGTGGCGCACGAAGCGCTCGGCGTCGGGCGAGTAGTCCTTGCGGAACGGCGTGACGACGGGCGAGAGCACGCCCTCGATGCGCTTCACTTTGCTGAGGGAAGGTTGGTTCATAGTCAGTCGACCTGCCTTTAATCTACCTTAGCTCCGGAAGCTTTGACGATCGGCGCCCAGCGCGCGAGCTCGGTCTTGATCAGGGCGGCCATCTCCCCGGGCGTGCCGGCGATGACGTTGTAGCCGAGGTCGGTCATGCGCTTGATGAATTCCGGCGACTTGGCGCCCTGCACCGCGGCTGCGTTGAGCTTCGCGACGACGTCCTTTGGCGTGGCAGCGGGCACCATCAGCCCGAACCACACGCCCGATTCGTAGCCCGGCACGCCGGCCTCGGCGATGGTTGGCAGGTCGGGCAGCGCCGGGTCGCGCTTCGCTCCGGTGGTGGCGAGCGCGATGAGCTTGCCCGCCTTGACGTGCGGCAGGGCGGACGGGATGTTGTCGAACATCATGTTGGTCTGCCCGGAAAGCAGATCGATGATCGCCGGCGCGCTGCCCTTGTACGGGATGTGCACGATGTCGGTGCCGGTGAGCTGGGTGAACATGGCGCCGGACATGTGGATGCTGGTGCCGGCGCCGCTCGAGGCGTAGGTCAGCTTGCCCGGCTCCTTCTTCGCCAGCGCGATCACTTCCTTCACGCTGCGCGCCGGCAGCGATGGATGCACCACCAGCACGTTGCTGAGCGAGACCATCGCCACGACCGGCGCGAGCTCCTTGTTCGGATCGAGCGGCATCTTGGCGTAGAGCGCCGGGTTGATGGCCTGGATGCCGCTCGTGCTCATCACCATCGAGTAGCCGTCGGGCGCGGAGCGCGCCACGTCGAGCGCGCCGAGGTTGCCGCCGGCGCCGGGCTTGTTCTCGACTGTCACCGGCTGGCCGAGCACCTTCTGCATCTCGTTGGCGGTGGCGCGGGTGGCGATGTCCACTGCTCCGGCGGGGGTGAAGGGCACCACGATGCGCAGCGGCTTGACCGGGAAATTTTGCGCCGCGGCAGGCAAGGTCACGAGCAGGGCGGCGAGAGCAAACAGGCGCGACACGGATTGGGCTTTCGCGGGTAAAGTGAGCCGCGATTATGCACTGGGGACAAATGCATTTGGGGGAGGCGGTGAATATCGCGGACCTGCGCCTGATGGCGAAACGCCGTCTGCCGCGCGCGATCTTCGACTTCTTCGACGGCGGCGCCGAGGACGAGGTGAGCCTGCGCGACAACTGCGCAGCGTTCCAGCGCGTGCGCCTGCTGCCCAAGGTGCTGACCGACGTGTCCAAGGTCGATACGAAGACGGAGATCTTCGGCAAACCCTCCGCGCTGCCGCTCGCGATCGCACCCACTGGCGGCATCAGCGCCGGCCGCCCGGGCGCCGAGCTGATCCTCGCGCGCGCGGCAAAGGCATGCGGCGTGCCTTTCACGATGGCG